>DATEDY010000335.1:0-7875 GCA_035281405.1 Flavobacterium sp. | reverse complement strand
AAAAATTATGGACAACATCGTAGTACACAAAGCCAATACAAGAGGTAATGCCAATCACGGTTGGTTACAAAGTTTTCACACCTTCAGTTTTGCTAATTATTTCAATCCGGAACGCATGAACTTCGGAGTACTTCGCGTACTGAATGATGATACCGTTTCGGGCGGCATGGGATTCGGAAAACACCCGCACCAGGATATGGAAATTATCAGCATCCCATTGGAAGGTGATTTGGAACACCAGGATAGTATGGGCAATAAAACCGTGATCAGAAACGGTGACATTCAGGTGATGAGCGCCGGAACCGGGGTACAACACAGTGAATACAACAAAAATCAGGACGAAGCGGTAAAATTTTTACAAATTTGGGTCATCCCGAACAAAAGAGGTGTACAACCAAGATACGATCAGATTACCTTAAATCAAGAAGACCGCCACAATACCTTACAGCAAATCTTATCACCCAATGCTGATGATGCCGGAGTATGGATCCATCAGGATGCCTGGTTTCATTTAGGGAAATTTGACAAGAATTTTGCGACTGAATACAAGTTCAAAAAAGAAGGAAATGGCTTGTATGCATTCGTATTGAGCGGGGACGTGACCATAAACGGACAAGCACTCAACCAACGCGATGGTTTCGGCATCTGGGATGTTACCAAAGTGACCATCAAAGCCGATTCCAATGCAGAAGTATTGCTAATGGAAGTGCCGATGGACATGAAGTAAATAGTGATTCATAATCATCACAAGAGCTCATAACTCATAATTTATAACTTATAATTCAAAAAAACATGGCAACAACAAAATGGGCAATAGACCCAACACACTCAGCAATTGGTTTTAAAGTAAAACACATGATGTTTACTAATGTATCCGGGAAATTCGAAAATTACGATGCCAACATCGTAACCAACGGTGATGATTTCACTTCGGCTAACATCGAATTTTCTGCCGATATCAATTCCATCGACACCCGCAATACCGATCGTGACAATCATTTAAGAAGCGCCGATTTCTTCGATGCTGCCAACCATCCGAAGTTAACCTTCAAAGCATCTTCCCTATCCAAAGTAAGCGGAGGCGATTATGAAATTGCAGGCGATTTGACCATGCGTGGTGTAACCAAGTTTGTAACACTTCCGGCAGAATTCAGTGGATTGATGACCGATCCTTGGGGAAATACCAAAGCAGGATTGAACATTTCCGGCAAAGTAAACCGTAAAGACTGGGGATTGAACTGGAACTCGGCACTGGAAACCGGCGGCGTATTAGTTGGTGAAGAAGTGAAACTGGATATCGAATTGCAATTGATCAAACAATAAATTTCATTTTCGTCAGTTCGAGTGCTTTTTCGAAGAAAAGCGTATCGAGAACAAGAAAATGCAAAACAAAACGTCTATTCGAGTATTTTTTTGGCACTAAAAAATGTATCGAGAATCGTTTTGTACCCGATAATAAATAGTTAATTAGTTTTAGTTTGTTTTTTTTCATGGTAACCCTGCACGAACGAGATGTGCAGGGTTATTTTTTGCTGTGAGAATTTTTCACTGAGATTTTATTTTCTCACAAACTTGTGAGAATTTTGTTGTGAGAATTTTTTTTCTCACAGAATTTTTCTCACAGCTTTGTGATAATTTATTTTCTCACAGAAAAATTATCACAAGTCTTTATGAAATACTTTTGACCACAAAAAAAATACGTATTTATACTGATTTTACTTTCCCGATGAATCCTTATGTTTGGCAAACCTCAAACCAACTAAAAACCAACATTATGGGAAAATTTGGCGCCATAGAAATATTACTCATCTTACTGATAGTAGTACCCTTTTACTTTTTACCGACCATCATTGCGTTGAACCGTAGAAACCTGAATATGAAAGCCATCATTGTGCTCAATTTTTTATCCGGCTGGACCATCGTGGGTTGGATTATCACCTTCGTCTGGTCGTGCGCACCAAAAAACGGCCGACTTATCCCGTTGGCGCTATCCAACAACTCGTACACTGACAACGAAGAAAAAATAGAATTCCCCGGACAAAGTCTGCACCACAAACTCGATAGTCTTCGTCGCCTGAAAGATTTACTCGACTCAGGTGCTTTATCCGAAGAGGAATATGAGGGAGAAAAGGAGAAGTTGTTGAGGAGGTAGATAAGAGTAGGCATTACACTCAAGCTTAACGAGCAGAAGAAAGGAATCCATATCATCAGAAAAAACACAAATCACCATACTGGCGAGAGCCAGACGCTTGTGCCAACCTCAAGAAAAGATGTAAAACCGGATATTGAATTACAATTAATTAAACTTTTAAAAAAAACCTTAACTCTATTTAAGGTTTTTTAACTCCAAACTACAGACGAAAAAAAATAACTTTTAATAGGCTTAATTTGGATTTTTATAACAAAATAGCACCGTTTTTAATCCAATTCTTACAAGAAAAAAAATCGGACTCGAATTGAGAACACAGAAAATCTTTAACACTTAAGACATAGATTACATAATAAAAAATCGCATTTTTTAGCGTATAAAAAATTAATACCACTAAAAAAAACGATAACGCAAATGGAATAAGTCCTGAAAACAAATTGCAATTTTTCCTCTCATTAAACAATCCCTAGTTTTGCGCCCCAAAATTAAATTTTATACAAATGAAGAAAAAACTATTTCTTTTTAGCCTAATTTTATCATTTTTCGCCTTTTTTACCTCAAATGCTCAAAATAACATAAAAATTACCGGCACAATACAAGATGCTAACACACATCAAAACATTTATGGTGTTAAAATAGCTATAGTACCCATAACGGGAGAAAATGAAATCAACTCAACATACAGTGATTTTACAGGTAATTTCATTTTAAACTCTAGAATTTCTGAAAACAGAATCAAGATCAGTTTTCTAAATTACAAAACGACTTACATAAAAATCAATGAAGTTGCTGTAGTAAACAATAGCACGTTAAATTTACAAACTATATTTTTAGAAAGTGATATTGAAAAACAAATTGAAAACACTTCATCAATTGTCGATGTTGTTGAAAACAGAAAATCCCCTATTGCTTCTTCTACACTTTTAAATTCTGACATTCAAACACAAAGCTCAAACAAGGATTTTATCGAATTAACCAATGATATGTCTGGAGCATTTGTCTCTAGAATGGGTGGTGGATTTGGTGATTCTCAATTACGTGTTAGAGGTTTTGAACAAAACAATCTAACTCCAATGATTGATGGTATCTCATTATATGATTTAGAAAATGGAAATGTGGATTGGAATGGATTTATGGCAATCAATGACGCCATTAGCTCAATTCAGCTACAAAAAGGACTTGGAGCTTCTAAATTAGTAAACTCTTCTGTTGCTGGAACTGTAAACTTAATTCTAAAAGATGCTTTTAGCGCTAGAGGAGGAAGTCTATTTACCGCAACAGGTAACAATGGATATAAAAAATTTGGAGCCTCTTATGGAACAGGAAAATTGAAAAATGGATTCGGTCTTAATTTCATGCTTACCAATGTTTCAGGAGATGGTTATATTAAAAATACCGATTTTAATGCCACTGGTTACTTCATCGCTTTTGGTTATGAAAAACAAAAACATAATTTACAATTTAAATTATTTGGAACACCACAATGGCATAACCAAAGAAATTCTTCAATTGGATTGAACCAATATTTTGATCAAAATAATGCCAATCTTAACCCAAGATACAATAGAGATTGGGGGTATTATCAAAATAACCCATATACCGCTGAAAGCAACAACAGCCACAAACCAATTGCTACTTTACAATGGGATTATAAATTCAATGAAAATGATCAGTTATCTGCAAAAGTTTACGGATCAAAAGGAAAATCAACAGATGTAAGAATGAATGGTAATACCATTTTTACGAGCGACTCTCCTTATTTAACTTCAGATTTTGGACAGTTTAACAATACTGCACAAATTGATTTTGATTATATTTCAGGTTATAATCAAGGACAACTGCCTTACGACAGATACAGCAACAACCCTTCTATCTATAGAGCTGCAATAAACGGACAATACTTAAACTCAATTGTGGAAGACAGAATCTACACAGGTATTTCACAAATTGCCAACAATAAAGAAATCAATTCGTACGGTGCTATTATCAACTTAGATAAAAAAGTTGGAAAAATACTTAAGGTAAACACAGGTCTTGACTATAGAAAAACAGACTATAACAACTATAGAACCTTAGAAAACTTATTTGGAGCTGACGGTTATGCTGTAACGAATAATTACAACGATCTAACCACAACACTAAATGCATATAACCAAATTGTTAGTAATACAATATCTTCGGAAGATAAGATCTGGAATATCTTTAACAAAACAGACAATGCATCAAAAGTAAATTATGACTTTACTTCAAAAATTGACTATTTAGGAGCCTATATGCAAGTTGAAGCCAACTTTAATAAAGTAAACATTTTAGCGCAAGGTGGTTTTAACAGACAATTTTTAAGTCGTACAATGAACAATCTTTTAACGAATACAACGAATAATTCAGCGTCTGTAAATATTGACGGTTATAATGCGAAATTAGGTATCAATTATAACATCAATGAAAACCACAACCTTTGGGCAAATGGTGGTATCGTTTCTAGAGCTCCAATTTATACGAACATTTTCTCAAGTTTTTCAGATGTTCCTAATAGAACATACAAAAACGAAGATTTTAAATCCGCTGAAGCAGGTTATGGATTTTCAACATCTAAAATCAACTTTAAATTAAATGGTTATTTAGCTTTCCACGAAGATTCAACAGTTCCTTATGCTAATAATACTTCTGGATTTTTTGGAGCAACAACTGGAATCAACAAAAAGAACTATGGTGTTGAAGCAGAATTAACTGTTAGACCTACTAAAAACATTAGTATTTTCAGTACAGTATCGTATGGTGAATGGAAATATACATCCGATGCTAAATTCACGTATTACGGTTCCAACAGAGAAGATATATTATATGTAAAGGATAATTACATTGGAGGTATGCCTCAAACAATGATTAATTTAGGAGCATCAACTTTCTTATTTAAAGGATTACAATTTGGTACAAAAGCAAGATTCCACGATCGTTTGTATTCAAATGCTCCAATTGAGAAATTTGACCCGGTAACGTATACCTACTTTTTCAACTCCGTTATTGAATTGCCTAACTACCTAGTAGTTGACTCATTCTTAAAATACGATTTGACTTTACAAAACGGACACCAACTTAATCTTTGTTTCAACATGGATAATGTGTTAGACAGAACGTATTTAATGGAATCAAACACAAGTTTTGGTTATGACCAACAAATACCAAACTCAACTTCAACCTATGGTCAAGTGTTTGGTGGTTATAAAGGTGTAGCCAAAGCTAACAATGCCTATTTCGGATTTGGAAGAACTTGGAATTTTGCTGTGAGATATAATTTCTAATACAATTCTTTTATTAAAAAAGGGGCGATACTTAATGTGTTGCCCCTTTTTTTAGTTATAATAAACATTTAGTAAACCTTTCTATTTTTAAAAAATAGTAGGCTATTCTCTTTAACTACCACAGCAACTACTTTTCTTGTAATTGCTCTTTTAAACTTCACACGAAACAACACCCGTTTGTCGAACCCAACAACTCAAATCGTAAAAAAGAAGAAAAAATAGAATTCCCGGGACAAAGTTTGCACCACAAACTCGACAGTCTTCGCCGTCTGAAAGATTTACTCGACTCGGACGCTTTATCGGAAGAGGAATATAAGGGAGAGAAGAAGAAGTTGTTGAGGAGGCAGTACGGATTACACTCAAGCGAAGCGAACAGAAGAAGTAAATCCAAGCTATCTGGAGCGTACACTAAAAACCCCTTCCCAACCTTTTTACTATATTTGACATCATTACAGGTAGAAACTGTAATTATCACTTATGGGAAGAAAATTTTATTTAATACTGTTACTCATTATCTTTCAAAAAACCGAAGCACAAACTGAAATTGACCGTATTGTCATTACAAAAAAAACCTATCAGCCTTCTTCCTTATCAATGGATCAAAGGAATACCATTTACAAAAGCACAGAGATAAAACTAACAGACAAACAACAAATAAACGATTTAGCACACCACTTATCAAAGTTTGATAATACAGAAAGACTCTTAGAAAAATTTGAAATCGACACTGCGTATATTCTCAACAACAAAGAGGATTTGTTGAAATTATACATCAGCAATCAGAAAAACTCATTAGACTGGAATGAAAAACAAAAGAGCTTTATTTATGAAAAGCTTTCTGATTTAAATAATTACAAAAAAGCATTGATCAAGTATTTATCCGTAGGAAATCACTATACCATGCACAATCCTTATCTCAATCAATATGTCATCACTCTTTATAAAAATAAATCAGTCATAAATGCATTTACTTCAGCAAAAAATCGGTGGGGTTATCATTTCCCTTACACAGATTTATCTGGTAAAAAGGTATATAATTATAATGTTGACAAACTAATACGTACTTTATTTGAGGAAAAGAGTAAAGTTGATGAACCTAAAAAAGGGGAAGATCTGCTAAAATATATCGTTGATAAAATTATTGAAGAAAACATGCAGGAACTCTATAAGTTGAGCGCTTATAGTTTTCAAAATGAAATCTCTGAGTTATCATCACATTTTTCAATACTTTCAACCGAAGAAATATATGCCAGAGGAAGGTACATCTGGGATGAATCAAGGACTTTTAAAATTACTTTAAAAACCGATTCGATGCTTCCCAATGTTTATCTGCAGTTTTTAGCAAGTGAAGAAAAAGGCACATTATACTCAAGAGATTCTGTCAAAAATGAATTCAAAACTATTATTGACCGAGTACAATCAATACCATTCATTACTGATTATTTAAAAAAGGATACCTCATCAACTCTTGATGTTTATTATTTCAACAACAACAGCATCAATGAGTATAATATTGACTCGGTAAATAAATCCCCTTCCGAATGGAAAAAACACGACGAATATATGGAAGGTTTAAAATGGTATGAACAGAACAACATTAAAATGTCCTTCAATAAAGATGAAGCGATAAAAAATTCTGAGCGAAATCATTGTGGGTGCAATTACAGATATACTACTGATTTTATAAAAAGAGCAGTTTTCCTTGAAATAGAAAGCAGCCTTAATCCTAGTTCCATTTGGTTTTTACTACCTGATGACTCCTTGCTTCTTTACCATGTAGGATCATATACGCCCGAAGAAGCAATTGTGTTAGATAAAAAATTAAAACAGTTTGACAACAATCTTCAACTTCCCTTCTCTTGTTTGCTGTTTGACAAAAACGGAAATAGTGTTAACCGAAAATAAATGTGACGAAATCACTCCTCCACTTCCCCCACAACAATCTTAAGTCGGAACGAAGGTTCCTTTTGTAATTCTTCCATAGAGATATAGGAAAGGATATCTTCTTTGATTTCCTTTTTTTTGTCTTTACCGGCAAATTCGGCAATGATTTCAACCGCTTCATGCAAAGAATTGAACAGCATGGAATCGGCTGTTTCACTGTCTTTATCCATCAATTCTATACTGAATGATTTAATGGCATTGGCATCCATTGCTTGAATCTCTTTGTATAAAATTTCGGCAAACTGTTCTTTTTTCTCCAGTATCATTTTGAATCGTTTTTGTACTGCCAAATTATTTCAAAATGCGTTTTTGCACAATCGCCAATTTCAGGGATTTTTGCCTCACCATATTTAATGATGCTGTTCAGATGAGTTAAAACTATTTCATTTTAAAAATTCTTTTTTTATCAAAAAATAAATCCTGACATCCTTTAAAAAATATATTACTTTTTGTAACTTTAATACTACAAAATGCTTTATT
>DATEDY010000334.1:0-3821 GCA_035281405.1 Flavobacterium sp. | reverse complement strand
TTTATTGATTAACGAATTGCAAGCACCGTCTAACAGTCCGTTCAAAAAAATCATCCCAACTGATTTATTCCCAACTGACATCGTAGGTGTTTTAAATATCTACAAGACATTCAACCCTAATATTTCTGGGGATTTTGCCGGTGCAACCATCAATATTGAAACTTCGTTACCTAAAAGCAACATTACAAAAATTTCTACAGGTTTCAGTTATGTAACCAACAACAATGGTCAAGACTTTTTAATGTCTGAAGACACGAACACAACACAAGGTTTCTTTGGATTAAACGGAGATGATAAAGTATTACCAGGTTATTTCGGAAGCAAGCCATCGAGCGTAGCAATGACTTCAACACAATATGCTAACTACAACAAAAACAGCAATTGGAACGCTGATAAGTCATCAAGTCCAATCAACACAAGCGTTGGTTTTTTACATGCAAACAAGCTTAAAGTAGGAGAAAACAACAACTTGAATTACATTGTTTCTTTTAATCAAGACAATGCTTATGTAATCAGAAAAGGCGTAGAACGCACCTTCAATTTCGGGCAAGGAAATTACGACAACAACTTAAACACTACCTCATACGATTACAAAACAACGGTATCAGGATTAGCCAGTGTAAAATACAAAGCCAACCGTTTTGGAATAGGATTAAACTCTTTCTTATTGAGAGCAACTTCAGCTAAAATCGAAGATCAGCTTGGATATACTAACAGTTTAGCCAACAATCCAAACATGATTATCAGAATGAACCAATTAGAAGAAACCCAATATTGGAACAATCAGATTTTAGGAAATTATGATATTACAGAAGATAAAAAACACACATTAAAAGGAGGTTTCTCTTTTGTAAAAACTAAATTCGGACAGCCGGACAGAAAATTCATCGTAGGTAGATTAACAGGAGAAGATCAAATCACTACAAGTTATGGTGGTAATAATTTAATCAGACAATACCTTGACATTGCAGGCGACCGATTTTTTTCAGGAATGTTAGAATACAATTTAAAACTGAACACTACAGCCTCTGGAAAAGACAACAAATTATCAATTGGATACAATGGATTTAGCAACGAAGAAATTTCTTCTTACCGCTTCGTAATCGGAAGACCAAACACTTCAGGATTACCAGAATTCACTACCAGCTTAAACAACATTGATCCGGTAATTTCTAATGAAGTAGAAAACGGAAACATCCGATTTACAGAAACTTCAAATCAGGATTACAAATCAAAACTATATCAGAATGTTCAATCAGGCTATGCCAATTTATTCTGGAACTTTGGTGAAAAATGGGAAGTAAACGGAGGGGTTCGTGTTGAAAAATCTTTAAGAGACATTAAGTTTAGAAACTTTGCTTTAACTTTCAACTCTCCCTTTGCAAAATTCACCGAAGACAAATTTGATTTCTTACCTTCTGTAAACACAAAATACAGTGTGAATGACAAAAACAACATCCGTTTTGCTGCTTCAAAAACAATCACCAGACCGGCTTCTGCAGAATTATTACCTATCGAATATTTGAATGCTGACGGAACGGTTGTATTAGGAAACTTCCCTTTGGCAAAATCAATGAACTTACCAAAAAGCCAATGGAAATCACTTAAAAACAGCGACAACTTAAATTTTGACTTGAAGTATGAAATGTTCCCTAAAGAAAACGAAATGTTTGCAGTAGGATTATTTGCGAAACACATTCAAAATCCAATTGAAAGAATCTTTGCTCAAAACGCGAGCAGCGGAGGACAAATCACCACTTTTGACAATTCCAAAACTGCAACCATTTTCGGTGCTGAATTAGAATTATTGCTACCATTAAAACGCATTACTCCAGCGTTGGATAAATTCACTTTCGGTTTCAACACTTCATTGATGAAAACTAAAGTAAAAGTAGACAGAGTAAACAACCCTGCTGAAAATACCGAAACAAGAAAATTACAAGGAGCAGCTGACTGGGTAATCAACTCTGATTTGAAATACGAATTCCAGTTTAATGAAGACATGAAAAACACAATGACCTTAGTGTATGGTGTTACAGGAGACAGAATCTACGCAGTAGGAACAGCAGGATTGGATCATATTTACGAAAAACCATTCCAGAAATTAGACTTCGTATGGACAAGTAAATTATCTAAAAATTTAGAAGCTAAGTTAACTATTGACAACATCTTAAACCCTAATTTCAAAAGAGTTTTGGGTGATGAAAGTAAAATCACGATTTATGAAAATGATTTAACAATGCGTCAATACAAAAAAGGAACAGGCTTCGGATTAACCATTGGCTACACTTTTTAAAAAGTTAACAGTCTTAACACAGAGTTTAAACAAAATACACAAAGTATAACAATTCAATAATTTTCAGATAACCATCAGAAAAAACTATAGAAATAGTTTTGTATCAGAAAATTAAAAACAACAACACCATGAAAAAATTAATTTTAAGTTTATCCATTTTAGCTACCCTTTTTACAGGATGTACTTCAAGTGATGAAGATTCTTCTGCTGATGGACCAGTAACTGGAGTAATTGCCGGTGACATTACTACTAATAAAACGTATGTAAAAGGAAATTATACTTTAACAAGTTCAGTACGAGTAAAATCTGGAGCTACTTTAACCATTGAGGCAGGTTCTGTTTTAACAGCACAAGACGCAAACGGATTAATCACTTTAACTGTTGAAAAAGGTGGTAAATTAATCATGATTGGAACTGCTGCAGAACCAATCATTTGCACATCAACAACTAAATTAGCAGGATCTTGGGGAGGAATTGTAATGTATGGAGATGCACCTGTTGTACCTTCAACAACTGCAACAACTGCAACATCAGAAGATGGAACAAGTACAACTTATGGAGGTACTGTTGCTGCAGACAACAGTGGAACTTTAAAATATGTTCGTGTTGAATTTGCAGGAAAGAAAATTGCTGACGGAACAAAAGAATTAAACGCCTTCTCTTTCTATGCAGTAGGAAGCGGAACCGTTTTAGAAAACTTAGTAGCATACAAAGGATCTGATGATGGATTTGAATTTTATGGAGGTACTGTAAGTGCTAAAAACATTGTAGCTTATGGTAACACTGATGATTCATTTGACTGGCAAGACGGATGGAGAGGTCAGGAAAACTCTAACTGGTATGCATATCAGACTGGCACTGGAAACTTTGGCATGGAAGTAGAAGCAAAATCAGTTAATAATGCATTTTGGCCTAAAGTTACTGATATCACATTAAAAAGAGCTGCGGGTACTTTAACAGAAAACGCTTCTGTGGAATATGATGCAATTCAATTCAAAAAAGAAGGTAATGGTGATTTCAGCAATGTTGTAATCGAAGGATACAATGATGCTAACGCCGTAGCGGTAAGAATTCAGGATGCAGCAACCAACAACAATCAGGTTAATGCTTCTAAAATCAAATTGACGAATGTTAAAATCAATGGTTCAACTCCACAAACAGGAGCAGGTGCATCATTTACAATTGCATTCCCTACAGGTCAATACACAACATCTTCTTCAACTGCTGGAGCTAGTCTTACAAGTGGTGCTTGGAGTACAGTTGATGGTGTAAGCCTTATTCAATAATACACACAAAAAACACTATAAAAATGCTCCATCTTTTTGGAGCATTTTTTTTGGTACACTATTTGAAATATTTTTTATATCTTTACAATTCAATTGGTTTCAATGGCAAAAAAATACATTTATATTACATCTTTGTTCTTTTTATTTTCTCTGAGCATGAACGCTCAGGAAAGTAAAGAAAGCGCCGTGAATTCAAAGATTCAGGAACAACCTTTTGAAAATTTGAACATTTACCCTAA
>DATEDY010000333.1:0-9498 GCA_035281405.1 Flavobacterium sp. | reverse complement strand
AAAAGAAGCTGCCATCGAATTCAGGGATTATGTTAAGAACAATTTTTCCGATGATTTTTTTGTGGATAAATTGCATTTACATAAGAGGGAAATTCCACTTTTTATAGATTTCTGCAGTAAAGATTTTGCTTCAATTAAAATACCTCAAAGCAATGAGCTTGATGTCATTGCATTTTTAATTGAAAAGAGGAGCGAATATAAAAAGTAAACAATAGGCTTACACTTTTTTAGTAAAACCAGATACCTTCTTTGTTTTTCTTCGGTGTTTGCAATAATGCAAGGCGTGAATTCGTTATTTTTGTTCAAAATTTATACGATGAAACAAATTATCCAGACGATTTTATTGTTTGTTATCACCTCAACTACAGCACAAAGCAGCATTCTTGAATTTAAGAATAAGATTTATGAATGTGAAAATAAATGGATTACTTATCCTTTAAAAGAAAGAGATTCAGTATATGCCTTGGGTTATGTCTATATTGACAGAGATGCTGGTTTCTCTTTTCATTCAGAAAAAAAGTTCAAGATATCCAAAGAAGGTAAGTTACTACCACAACCAAAAAGCAGTATAAGCAAAGTAATTACAAGAATTCAAGATTTTGATGCAGTTTGTGCAGTTATACCTGCTGAAAAATTCAAGGAGTTAGGAATAACCGGTAATCCTGCTTTTATGAAATCGATTGTCATAGCAGATGAAGCTGAGGATTTAGTTTTAAGAGCATCACATTATAATCATATCAGAATCAGTTCTATTGCAATACCACTTTTGGAAAAGGCACAAAAGATAAATCCTGCGGCAAAAAGTTTATCCTATGAATTGGTTTATGCTTATAACGATAATGGAGATTATAAGAAGGTAATCAGTTTGTTGGATGGTACAATTTCTAAGGGTGAAAATGATCCATTGCTTTACAAAGAACTTATTTATGCTTTAGCAAAAGAAGGGCAGCTTGAAAATGCTGAAACAACTTTTTCCAATATGAAAAAAATAACGAACACCAAACATTTAGATGATGCTTCTTATTATATAATGGAAGGTTATTTTTTGAAAAAAGATGCCTTTAAGTTTGAAGAATGGGCTAAAGAAACCATGGCACATATACAAACTTCAGATTCCATGTTACTAAAGAATATGGATTTAATGCGCAATGAATTAAAACAATGAAAACACACTTAGCATTGCTTCGCGGTATTAATGTTTCCGGGCATAATATGATTAAAATGGATGATCTGAAAGGATTGTTGGAGCGTATGGGATTTTTGAATGTCAGAACCTATATCCAATCCGGTAATGTATTTGTGGACAGTGAAGAAGAACATGGGCCGACAGTTGGCTTCCGAATCAAACAGGAAATCTTCAAAGAATGGGGTTTTGATGTTCCGATTATAGTCGTTACTAAAGAAGATTTAGAAGCTTGTCAGCATAATAATCCGTATTTGAAAGAAAAAGATGCCGATACCAAAAAGCTCTATTTCACTTTTATTTCCAAAGAATTGAGCGAGAACAGCATTCACGATTTGAAAATGAGTCAGGTAAAGCCCGATGAAGCGGTGATTGACAAAAGTAGAATTTACGTCAAGTATGCGGTGGGAGCGGGGAAAACCCGTTTTGACCAAAAGTATATTGAGAAAAAGCTTAATGTAACGGCAACCATGCGCAATTGGAATACCGTTACGAAGCTTTTAGAAATGTATAACGAAAGCTAGTTACGCTAAGATTTCAATTAGTTCTACCGGGTTTGTTAACTGTCCAACAAACTGTAAACTGTCAGTTGGTGCTGCCAAATCCAGCATCTGTTTATTGTTTTTCAATTGCAATCGGTTCAGGCAGCAGGAATCAAAAGTTGGAGTAAACAAATCGTATTTAGTATACAACTCCTGATATTGCGGATGCTCTTGTTGGTATTTACTGATGCATTCGGATACGGCATTCCAGAATTGTTCTTCCTCTAACACATTATGTTCCTCTAAAATAGAAGAGAGAAATCGAAAAAAGTGTTGGAATACATCATTTTGAATACATAAAGGTTTTAATTTTTCAGGCATTTCAATATGGATGCGTTTTGCTTTTTCAGATAAAGGCGATTTCGGATTGAAAACCATGACTTCTTCTGTAATATCTTTCATGAATGCGAACTTCACCGAATGATTTTCCAACGCCAGAATCAGATTTTCCCCGTGTGGCATGAAAACCATTTCATGTGCATAGAAGCAATGTAACAATGGCGCCAGATAAGCGTCAAGATAATCAGCAATCCAATCAGCAGCACTACGTCCAGAGGCTTTGATGAGATGTTTTACCAATGGTTCTCCGTTAGTATCTATATGTAAAAGCGCTGCCATAGTCATGCATTGTTGATTATCTTTTAATTTTGTCAACGGACTTTCACGCCATAGTGTAGCCAGCATTTTATTATGCGGAATGGCTCTTCCCAAAGGTTCGAAAAGAAGATTTCTATAGCCTAATGTAGCCACTTCGCCCAATAAAGTAAAACCTTTTGATTGCAAGTAGGCATCGTTTTCAACGGCATCGGCAACCCATTTAGTGATGCTTGGCGTACTTTCCATATAATACGGAGATAAACCGCGCATGAATCCCATATTGATTACCGAAAGCGCCGTTTTAGCGTAGAAATTCTTCGGTTTACTTAGATTGAAGAACGTTCGGATGGATTGCTGTGCCGAGTAAACATCTTTTCCATAGCCTAATGGAATTAAATAGTTATGAGCAATATCATCGGCAAAAATCAGACTCAGTTTATTGAACCATTGCCATGGATGAACCGGGAACATATAGTATTCCTCTGCTTTACATCCTCTATCGGCAATCTGTTTTTGGAAATTATGAAACGTTTCCACGTCCAATTCCTGTCCCATTAATTTGTCATACGTTAGGGATTCAATGGCACTGAATGTAGCACGACTTTTATGTCCGCCCAACCATATCAATTGAATTGGTGCATCCGCTTCCGGGGAATAATGTATAAAATCCAACGCATTGAAGCCATTTTTACCGCTATTAGCCAGGAAGCACGGATGACCTTCCATCATCGCATGTTCAATAGTTTGATAATCTGCAGTTACCAGTTCTTCAGAAGAATATTTTGCATTCGCTAATTTGTAAGCTGTTGCGTAAAGTGTACTGTTGATTTCTTCCAGATACGTTGGAAGTAATGTTTCGGTAATTCCTAATTCTTCTTTGAATTCTATGATAAAATTGAAGAGATTCAGGTCGATAATTTCCCCTTCGGCATTTCTCTTTTCAATGCTATCTGTGGCAATACTCCAATGGTTCAGCTTCTGTATTTTCGCTTTAAAAAAGTAAATAGCATTAACGGAAGGTGTTACCAGCGTAAAGCGGTTTTCCTTTTCGTCGAATTCCGGGTGAATTAGAAGTTCGTGAGCGAATTCGGATAAAGCCTTACGGATTAAAACGCGGTTGGCTTTGCTCCAGTATTCAGGTGTAATATGTTGTAAACTCTCTGTTGGAGAAGGAGTGTGTGCTGTTTTCATGATTCAATTTTTTGTAACGCTTGGTAATAATCGGTTCGGGTACAAAATTCGAGACGCGCCTTTTTATGAGGCAATTCAATAAACTGTTGGAATTTGAATCCTGCTTTTTCGTTCAAGATGTGAATTTTTTGGTTACGGGCGTCTGGTTCCACTACGATTCTGTTCACAGATGCATCACTGAAAATGAAATCCAGAATTAATGTAAAGACAGCCCAAGTGAAACCTTTTAAGGTAATTGTGGGTGGTGCCACTAGAATATGCATCCCACGATCACCATGTGTTACGGTATAATAGTCACCAATTACATCCTTTTGAGGGTCATAGCTTTCCATCAAAAAAGAAAGTTTTCCGTTGTGGAAGCCCATATATACTTCGGTATGTAACAGAATTTTTTCATAAGCGGCATGAACCTCATCTTTGCTGAATCCATTCATTCCCCAATACACCGCATAGGATTGGTTCACCCATTTGTGGATATCGGGAATATCTGCATCCAAATCCAACGGACGCAATTCGAAAATGCCTAAACCCGGAATGCTTTTTACAAATACAACCGAAGCTGTGTCTATTTTCAGTTCGTTACTCATATACATTCAGATGTAGTTACTGGTTTGAATGGAGCGACAGGGTTTTGTAAGCGACCTTGGAATTGCAATAAAGCCACGGGATCATCCAAATCAATCATTGTTTTGTTGTTATTCAACTGTAAACGATTCAAGCAAGACAGTTGAAAATCAGGAGCAAATAAATCGTATTTTTCAAATTTTTCGGCAAGGTGTGGATGTACTTTCTGATAATCAGCGATAGCCAACGCCACCAATTCCCAGAAACGTTCCTCTTTGTAACCCGTGTGCGTTACTAATACCGCCGACATGAAGCGGAAGAAACCGTCGAACACATCGATAAAGATGGAAAGCAGTTTTACATCTTCCGGTACTTCGGCATAGATACGATCAATGTTTTTAGGTATTTCCACATCAGGATTCAGGATTACTGCTTCTTCTGTAATGTCTTTTAGGAAAGAACGTACAGGAACATGATTTTCCAAACCGATGATAAGATTTTCTCCGTGAGGCATAAACACCAAATCGTAGTGATAGAAGCAATGCAGGAGCGGAGTTAAGTAAATTTTGAAATATTCATACAGCCATTCATCAGTTGAAAGCGGTGAGGCTTTAATAATTTCCGGTAACAAAGCATTTCCATCGGCATCAATATGTAAAAATGCTGCCATAGTCATTAATTGTTGGCCATTTTTTAAGAATGCCACAGGGCTTTCGCGCCATAGAGAAGCCATCATTTTGTTGTATGGATTGTGTTTGCCAAAGCTTTCAAAATACGGATTGATATAACTTACTGAAGCTACTTCACCCAGCATTCCGAAGTTGACCGTTTGTAAATACTCATCACTGCCTAAAAGTTGGTCCAGCCATTCTGCCATTTCCGGAGCCGTTCCCAGATAATACACCGGAAGACCACGCATGAATCCCATGTTCAGGATGGAAAGCGATGTTTTAGTATATAATTTATGCGGATGACTGACATTGAATAAAGTTCTGATGGATTGTTGTGCCTGGTATAAATCGGAACCATATCCTAAACAGATTAATTTTCCTTTAGCCATTTCCGGAGAAAACAAATTGGCCAGTTTATTAAACCATTGCCATGGATGCACTGGGATGAAAAAAAAGTCTTCGGGATTAGCACCTGTGTTAATAATGGTTTGATTGAATTGATTTAGTGTTTCCGTTCCTAATTCCTGTTCAATTAAAGTGTTATAATCTAACTTCTTTGTTCCTGCATATACGGTGCGATCGCGATGGCCTGCCAACCAAATTATGCGGAAAGGATTACCTGTTTCGGGAGTAAACGCTTTATAATCCATGCTGTTAAACCCGATACGTCCGTTGTTAGCTACAAATCCGGGATGCCCTTCATTCATAGATTGTTCAATGGTTTGAAAATCGGCTTTAGCCAAAGCACGAGAAGGAGGCGCATCTTTGGTTAACTTATAGGCACTTCCGTGGAGCGTACTGATGATTTCCTCGATGTAAGAAGGTAAAGTTTCATCCGAAATACCAATACTTTGCTTGAATTCCATGATAAAATCTACGGCATCTATGGTTGCATTTCGATTGTCTTTCGTTTTTACAATGGATTCGTCATCGATAGCCAAATGGTTTAAAGCAAGCAATTGTGCCTTGAATTGGTATTCAGTAGTTTGATCGTCGCTTATTAATTTATAGTAATTACTGTTATCGTCTTGATTTACAATTTTCGGACCGATTAAAAGTTCGTGTGAGAATTCACAGATAGCCTTTTTTACCAAAAGTAAGTTGGCTTTATTCCAGCTATTAGTTTCAATGTGAGCAACTGCTTTTTCAGGGTTTTGTATTTGATCGTTATATTGCATAACTGTGTCATTAAGGTTAAATAAATTTACTTTTCTGATGAACTGTTCGCGTGTACAAAAGGCTAATTTTGCCGTTTTGTGTGGCAGTTCGATTACTTTGTCGTCGACGAAACCTACGCGGTGGCAGATGTCAAACATTTTTTGATTGCGAATGTCGGGTTCCACTAAAATGCGTTCCACAGAGAGGTCGTTAAAAATGAATTTTAGGATACTTGAGAAAATGTGCCAAGTGAATCCGTGTTTTGGTTTTTCGACTGGAGCAACAATCACGTGAATGCCACAATCATGATCTTCAACTGGATAGTATTGACTTATTGGGTCGTTTTTTGGATTGTATCGTTCCAGCATGAAGGAAACCGTGCCATTGACTAATCCTATAAAAACATCAGCATGTTTCAAGATGTTTTCATATTCCTGTTTTACTTCTTTGATGCTTTTTCCAAGAAGTCCCCAATATTGTGCGTACTCACGGTTAACCCAATCGTGAATGATTATGCTATCGTTCTCCAGCTGCATTGGTCGGAATTCTATGAGTCCGAGTTCAGGAACCGAATACGTATACACTGTATATCGTGTCTCGTATTTGCTTTTTGAAACTAAGTTATTATTGTTTTTTTTCATGTTTTTCATTCCAAATTATGCTGTAGCAATTATTCCGGATCGTTTTGTTTTTTTATTAATTGCTGACCATCCTTTTTGAGTTACTATGGTAAGGCTGATCATTAAAGGAACCAATAACAATACAGTAAAGGCGTCGTTTTTCCAGAATCCGAAGACATACATTCCCCAGTTGATTAATGTCCATTGGATGACATACATTGAAGTCACGTTTTTACTGCAGTATGACAGCAATTTGAGCACAGGATTTTTATCATCAAAGAGAGCCACAAACAGATTAGTCATCCAAAGGAAAAGCAAATTGATACCCAGCAGTAAAATGCATCCGCCCGGACCTAAATGATAATAATCTCCGAAATGGTATTCCGGATTGAAGAAATTGAATATTCCTCCAATAGCTAAAAAGCCAAGTCCCAATAGTGCAAGCTTTTTGAAGAAAAGATTTTGGTCTTCGTTTAGTTCTTTGTACCATCTACCTAAAAACATTCCAATCAGAATGAATGCACTCCAAGGAAAAATAGGGAAGTACACATTGAATTGGTTACTGAATAACAAATCACATAAATAATCCAATACCGGAACAGTAACTCTGAAGCCACTTACTTCTTTTGAAACTGCTATAATAAAGAGAGCGATGATTAACGGTATATATTTGTTCTTGCTATAATGATTAATCAAAGCCATGATGAAAAGCGTCAATCCGGCTAATTGTAATATATCACCAAGTAATAGAAAAAACACTGCCGATTCAAGCGTATGTGACGTTAAACCAAAAGCTTTTACAAAAGTTTCCGGTAATCCACCAAAAATATATTCTGGAACAAGAAATTTTAATACATTCATTCCGTAGCCAACGCTTAAAATATAAACTGCTCTTTTGCAAACAGCAGTGAAAGTCTGTCTTCTTGACAGTACAAACGAAATTCCCATGGTTATTAAAAATATTGGCGTTCCGCGACCAAGCCATAATGCTATTTCACCTGCAACTGTTTTCGTTTGTGTATGAATATTTCCATAGATGAGCATGGTATGAATCATAATCATCAAAATGACACTCAAGCCGCGAGCAAAGTCAACCGCGCGAATTCTGTTGCTTGATCTTTTTCTACTATTTTTCATAGTATTGATTAAGAGATTAATTCGAAAGAATTGGAATTGATTTTTTCCTCTTCAGAAACACCAAATTGTTGAAAAGCAATGCGTTTTTCAATTGGATAATGTTCAATACCGGTAATTTCTCTAATGATGTAAGAGTTTCGGTAGCAAGCCATACCTAAATCGGGCGTTACAAAACCGTGTGTGTGCAATTCGGCATTTTGTACAAAGATTTCATTCGCATTGTTGTCAATGGAATAATTTCTGTTTGTGGCATATCGGCCTTTATCGTCCCACTGAATTCGTTTGGAGATTCCTTCAATGAATTTTGGTATTTGGTATCCGTATCCAGTTGCTAATACCAATGCTTCGGTGTTGTGACGGTACTTTTGATCTTCTTCCACCTGATGTAATTCCAATTCGAATGACTTATTTTCTTGGTGGTATTCTGTAGCAACACAAGCTGAATTCGTTCTTAGGTTAACATCAATATTACTAATGACTTTTTTGGTGTAAATTGTATCAAAAATGCTTTCGATTAAATCTTTATTGATTCCTTTATACAAATGCTTTTGCTTTGCTAATAACGAATCCCTTTTATCAGCAGGTAAATTATAGAAATAGTCCACATATTCGGGAGAAGTCATTTCCAGTGTTAATTTGCTATAGTCCATAGGGAAGAAGCGAGGAGAGCGCGTAATCCAGTTCAATTGATAACCGTAAGTATCTATTTCCTGTAATAAATCATAGAAAATTTCCGCAGCACTTTGTCCGCTTCCCAAAACCGTGATTGATTTTTTGCTCTGTAATTGTGCTTTATGGTTTAGATATTCGGATGAATGAACCGCTTTTCCTTTTAAACTTTGACATGATTTAGGTATGTATGGTGTAGTTCCCGTGCCGAAGACCAATTTTCGGGTAGCATAAGTAATTTCGGTTTTATCCAGCGTATCCAAAGTAGTAACCAAATAAATCTCGTTTACTTCATCATATTCGATATGAGTGACTTCAGTATTAAAAAAGACATTCGGTAATTTTTGAATCGCCCATTGGCAGTACTGATTGTATTCGTTACGAAGCAATAAAAAATTCTCACGGATATAAAATGAATACATTTTTCCTTGTTCTTTGATATAATTTAAAAAACTGAAAGGACTGGTTGGGTCAGCAAGTGTAACTAAATCAGCCAAAAAAGGAATTTGCAATGTTGTATCCTGTAACAACATTCCAGGATGCCAGTTGAATTTTTCACTTTTGTCGAAAAAGAGTCCGTTCACGTCTTTCAAAGGTTCAGTAAGACAAGCCAATCCGAGATTGAACGGACCAACACCAATGGCTATAAAATCGTATATTTTGTTTTGCATGATAATTTGTATTTAATTTTTTAATGAATATTCCTGTCCGTGGTTGATGATTAATTCTAGTACTTCTTCAATATCCTGTGTTGTGGTAAGCGGATTGAGTAATGTGAATTTCAAAAACACCTCGTTATTTACTTTAGTACTGGTAATAATTGCTTTTCCTTCGTTGAAAATCGCTTTTCTGATATAGCTGTTAAGGTTACAGTAAGAAGCATCATTCCCTGTATATGGAGTGTATCGGAATACTACAGCACTTATTTCCGGGTTGTGAATGATTTCAAAATCTTTTCTGTTCTTAAGATAATCCGCTGTGAAAATTGCATTTTCAATAGATTTTTCTAAGTAAGAGCTTAAACCTCTGATTCCTATGATTCGTAATGTAAACCAAAGCTTTAACGCATCAAAGCGGCGAGTAGTCTGAATTGATTTTTTGACCATATTTGGAATTCCTTCCTCTTCCTGTTCTTTTGAGTTAAGATAATCGGCGTGGTATTTAAT
>DATEDY010000332.1:0-7118 GCA_035281405.1 Flavobacterium sp. | reverse complement strand
ATTGCGGCGGGGCTCACCTCTTCCCATTTCGAACAGAGAAGTTAAGCCCGCCTGCGCAGATGGTACTGCAATCCTGTGGGAGAGTATGTCGCCGCCTTTCTTTAGTGAAGCCCAGCTTTTTTAAGCTGGGCTTTATTTTTTATAGGTGCGGCGTGTCGGCCTTTTGGCCTCGATCCGCCGCCTTTCTTTAAAAAGCCCTTCACTTTGTGAAGGGCTTTTCTTTTTTATAATGTTTTGATGTTATACTTTTAGGAATATTGTAAGTTTATTGTGTTTCGATATTTTGAAAACCTGTGCTTAAATGAATTTCTAATTTGGAAAGATAATAATCAATAGTGAATAATAGGGAACACTCTCTAGGTATAAAGGGATGGTAAGGGTTAAAGCTATTGTTTTATGGAGTGGTAATACTCGCAATGAGAGTTGATCGGACAAATATCACATTTGGGATTGGTTGGTCTGCAGATTTCTCTTCCTAGAAAGGAAATTGCCATGCCAACTTCTCCCCAAACACCCTTGTTTAGTACTTGCATTAATTGTTTTTCTATCTTGTTTCCGTCTTTGGATTCGTTAATGAGCCCTATTCTGGGTGCTACTCTAATGACGTGTAAATCAGCAATAATGCCTTCAGCTGGTACTTTTGTTTCTCGCATAATTACATTGGCTGATTTTCTTCCAATTCCTTTCAGTGCAACTAACTTATCCATGGTTAGCGGTATGTTTTTATCCCTTTTTAGTAATTGTGCTATTTCGATAATCCAATTGGCTTTAGTTCCAAAATTTCTGACTTTAGAGATGTGAGGTATTAATGCATCGGCATTTGATACAGAAAGACTTTCCATGTTTGGATAAACTTCAAATAATGCTGGGGCTATTTTATTAATGTTGGCATCCGAATCTTGTGCTGAAAGGATGACCATTATCAATAATTGATAGGTGTTTTCATAATTCAATGGGTGTCTTTTGCCTTTATATTTTTCTAGTAAAGGTTGTAGTTTTAAAGTCCAATCCATAGTGATACAAATAAAAATCCAGCATAAAGCTGGATTAAATGTTATAATAAATCTAAAGTTCTTTCTAATGCCATACCACGTGATCCTTTGATTAGTATTGTAGAATTGTGTGGTTTTTTTTGATAGTGTTTCATGAAATCATCATATGTTTCAAAAAAATAGAAATGACTTTCGTTTGTTTTGTTTGAATAAAAATCTTTACCAATAAAACAAACCTCGATATTGGTTTCTTTTAGTAGGCTTTCTACAATTTTTTTATGTTCTTCAATGCTTTCTTTGCCTAGTTCAAACATATCGCCTAAAATTGCAATTTTAGCTTTTGAGTCGAGTTGTATGAAATTTGTTAATGCAGCACTCATACTTGACGGGTTAGCATTATAGGCATCTAAAATGATATGATTTGTCCCCTTTTCTATTAGTTGTGAGCGATTATTGGTTGGGGTATAAGTCTCAATTGCATTTTTTATATCAATTTCATCAATGTTGAAATATTTTCCAATGGTAATTGCAGCATTGATATTGTTTGCATTATAGATACCTATCAAATTTGATTCTATAACAAAGTCTGAAAATCCAATTTTGACCAATGGGTTAGCGTTTACAGAGTTGATTTTAATATCACTGTTTTCTGATGTGCTAAAAGTATATTTAGTTATGGCTTTTGTTTTTTCTTGTTGTATCGGGTCGTCGTTGTTAACAAAGACTGTTTTGTGATTTTTTTCTAGATAACTGTATAGTTCACTCTTTCCTTTTATAACTCCCTCAAAACCCCCAAAACCATCTAAATGTGCTTTCCCGAAATTAGTGATATAACCAAAATCTGGTTCTGCTATATTGCAAAGTAATTCAATTTCCTTTTGATGGTTAGCCCCCATTTCAACGATGCCTATGTCGGTATCTTCTTTAAATGAAAGTAGGGTTAAGGGAACTCCTATATGGTTGTTTAGATTGCCTATTGTGGCTTTGGTATTGTATTTTTTTGAAAGTACACAATTGATTAGCTCTTTTGTGGTTGTTTTTCCATTACTTCCAGTTAACGCAATTATGGGTAATCCTAATTGATTTCTGTGATAATTGGCTAACTCCTGAAGGGTTCTTAAACTATCAGAAACCAAAATCATTTTATCTTGGTCAGTATAATAGTTTTTGTTGTCTATAATTACAAATAGGGCGCCTTTATTTAAAGCTTCTTCAGCAAATGTATTGGCATCAAAATTATCGCCTTTAAGGGCAACGAAAAGCGAATTAGATCCTATTTTACGAGTGTCAGTGGAAATAGATTCGCATTGTAAAAAACATTGGTAAATTTCTTCTATCTTCATGTAGCGAATTTACTAAAAAAATAAGAGCCCTAAAAATAGGGCTCTTATTTTGTATGAAAGTATTATTAATTTCTTGGTCTTTTCTTGAAATCTGATTTTGGACCAACTCTTGACATAGCACATCTGAATCCAATGTAGTCAGTTGCAATGTCTTGGTGACAATATCTTCTTGTTGCTGGATCTAACCAGTAAGCTCTGTCTCTCCAAGATCCACCTTTGTAAACTCTTACATCGTTTCCGATTAAAGTTGTTCTTTTAACAGATTTGTCAAATTTACGATCCATTGCGCTTGATCCAGTTACTGTATCTTTTACAGAAGAAACTTTGTGAACTGGTGAATCATACATTCTTTTCTTTTCAGAAATAGGCGCAGCTCCTTCTTCACTTCCACCAAAATCGAAGAAACGAGTTGATGATTTGTCTCCATCTCTGTAATCAATGTTGTTACTTGTAGAGAAGTTTTGTCTTAAGTAAGTTTCTTGTTCGTCAACTGCAACCTGAGCAATTTCTCCTGGTTTGTTACGAGCAATTATTTTACCATTACTTAAAGTGTCATATTTAATTGTTTCAGAAGTTACGAATTCAACTTTTCCTTCCTTGTCAATTTTATTTTTAGTATAAACGTTTCCACGGAAATAGTTGAAATCATTTGCCTCATCATCAACGATAGGTCTGTAAACGTCTTGTACCCACTCGGCAACGTTACCAGCCATATCATATAAACCGAAATCATTTGGTTTGTATGATTTTACAGCTGCAGTAATGTCAGCATTGTCATCAGACCATCCTGCAATTCCTCCGTAGTCACCTTTACCTTGTTTGAAGTTAGCTAATTGATCACCTCTTGTGATTCTGTTTCCAGAGCGAGTATATTGACCTTTCCAAGGATATTTCTTTTGACCTCTGTAAATGTTATATTCTCTGTTCCCTACATCAGCAGCAGCGGCATATTCCCACTCAGCCTCAGTCGGTAGTCTATATTCAGGTAATAAAACACCAGAAGTTTTTTGTGCATATACATTTTTAGGTCCGTCAGCGCCGGCAGTTGATGTAGTGTCTGTCGATTCAGCTTTTTTAGCTTTCTTAGATTTGCCTGCAGAACGTCCCATTTGTTTTTGTAAAATAATTTCTTCATTTCCACCAAAAGAAGTAGAAGGAGAAACTAAATATGATTCAGTGTTGAATGTGTTATTTGCATCAACATCAACAACTTTCGCGCCTTTTTTCATGTAACCTTCTCTTTCAAGAATAGCTTCATTAACACGGTCGGTTCTCCATTTTGCAAATTCACTAGCTTGAATCCAGTTAACACCTACTACGGGGTATTGAGAATATGCAGGATGTCTCAAATAGTTATTGGTCATAGTTTCATTATAACCTAATCTATTTCTCCAAACTAATGTATCAGGTAAAGCTCCTTCATAAATATGACGATAGTTAGCGTCAGATGGAGGGAATACTCTTTTTAACCAATCTAAGTACTCCATATACATGATGTTTGTAACTTCAGTTTCATCCATGTAAAAAGATTGAACGTGTTGTTGAGATGGAGTATTGTTCCAATCATGCATAACATCATCCTGTACTTTACCCATGGTAAATGTACCGCCTTCAACTAAAATAAGACCTGGTGCGGTTTCTTGTTTTGTAAAATTGGAGTTGTACTGGAAACCTCCGTTAGGGTCGTTAATCTTCCAGCCTGTAGCAGACGAAGTGTTTTTCGTGCTTGACTTTTTACTACAACTTGTAGTAAAACCTAACAGTACCATCATGGAAAAAAGTACTCTTACCGTCATTGTTTTGTTTACTTTCATACTTTCAGTAGGTAATTATTTTGTGGCGCAATATAATAATTAACCATTAAACCGCAACACTAAATGAATAAATATTTTAAAAAAATCTTAAAATTTTAAACGTTAATACCAGAACATAACGTAATCTTGTTTTTTATATTGTGTAATTGGCTATTTTTACCACATAAAATATTAATGCTTTTATAGCGTTTATTAAAGATATGAAAAAGATTTTATTTTTCCTTTTGTTTTCTTTTTGTCAACTTGTTGCCGCTCAGGAAGGTGGAAGCGTTGTTTTGAATTGGAATGACGGTAAGTATGTGTTGAATCAGAAATACCAATATACAATACCGAGTTTTCAATCTGAGAACTTTCGATTTGATGAAGTAAAGAAAAGTATTGCTTTTTTTAAGAGTATTCCGCAAAAAGGATTTTCAGAAGTGAATTCTGTGCAGGTTTCTAATGTGATATACGAAACCGTTTCGTCTGAAAAGATTGGCGAATTGGATAAAAAATATATTACAGGTGCTATTAATGTTAAAGTAGAGAATGTTAAAGCACGTGATGATTTCTTTTCTGTGTTAAGTTTTTCACCTATTATATATGAGAACGGTATATATAAAAGAGTGAAATCACTGAATTATAGTTTTTTGATTAATTCAGATAAAAGGATTGATTTATCAAAAAGGAGAGCTGTTTCTAATTCAGTTTTGTCAAGCGGAGTTTGGAAGAAGTTTTATGTTGAGAAATCCGGAGTTTATAAATTAAGTAGGCAATTTCTGAGTGAACTTGGATTTAATACTAACGTAGATCCTAGGACAATAAAATTATATGGCAACGGAGGAAAAATGCTTCCGCTGTTGAATTCTATTTCGTATCCCGATGATTTGGCTGAAAATGCCATTCAGTTTGTCGGGGAAGATGACGGTGTTTTTAATGATTCCGATTATGTTCTGTTTTATGCCGAAGGATTGGATAACTGGAATGACGAAAGTAAGACTCATAATAATTTGTATGCCTCCAAGTCTTACTATTACATTACTTCATCTTCGGGAAATGGTAAAAGAATCCAACAATTAACAGAGCCCGCCGGAACACCTGATAATGTTTATACTACTTTCGATGAATATCAGTTTCATGAAGTTGATAATGTGAATATTGTTAAATTGGGCAGAAGGTGGTATGGTGAAGATTTTAATGTTCAAAATGAAAGGCAATTTACTTTTAGTTTTCCTAATTTAACTGCAAGTCCTGTTAGTGTTACTGTTAGTGCTGCCGCTGCCGCTGTGGTTGGTACTTTTATGAGTGTTAAAATTAATACGCAAGATGCTGGATCTTTAGCTTTTAGCCCAATAAATGCTGAAGGGCCGGTTTATGCTTCTTCTAATGAAACTGTTTTTACTGCTACGCCGCCTGCCGGAAATATTACGGTTACATTAAGGTATAATAACGGAGGTGTGCCTAGCGCTAATGCTTATTTGGATTTTATTAAAATCACAGGAAAATCAACTCTGAAAGGAATTGGTAAACAATTTGGTTTTAAGGTTGATGAAGTTGCAACAGATGTTGGGATATGTGAATACCAGTTAAGTACTGCTGCTGCAATTAGTCAAGTTTGGGATGTTACAGATATATATAATGTAACGGCGAAATCAAATAATGCTCAAAATCAGTTTTCTGTATTGGCAACTATGGGAGAGCAAAGAAAATATGTCGCCATTGATAATTCAGATTTTTACACTCCTTTAAGGGATAGTGAGTCTTCTGTTGTGAATCAGGATTTGAAAGGTGATGTGTTTAGAGACAGTCAAGGGAATTTTCAGGATGTGGATTATATTATTGTAACGCCGCAGTTTTTATTATCTCAGGCAGAAAGACTGGCTAGTTTTCATCAATCCAGAAACCAATTGAAAGTTAAGGTGGTTACATTGGAAAAATTATATACTGAGTTTTCGTCCGGTAAACAAGATATTGGTGCAATAAGAAATTTTGTTAAGTATGTTTATAATAACGCTTCTGCACCCGATAGAAAAATTAAATATTTATGTTTGTTTGGTGATGCGTCTTTTGATTTCAAGAACAGAATAAGTGGCAACACGAATATTGTTCCGATTTTTCATGCTTTGGATAGTTTTTCAGTAATTTCTTCATTTATTTCTGATGATTATTTTGGCATGATGGATAACGATGAAGGAAGAATGTTGTCTTCACAAAGTCTGGATATTGCAGTAGGAAGAATTTTGGCAAGTAATTTGTCTCAAGCTGAAGAGATGGTGTCTAAGACAATTGATTATTACGATGAGAAGTCATATGGTAAATGGCGTAATAATCTTGTTTTTATCTCAGATGATCTGGATAAAGTAAGTGATGTTACATTGCAATCTGTAGTGGATAATCTTGCGAATACGATTACAACTAATAAGCCTTTTTTTAATGCTAAGAAGATTCATGCCGATTCGTATGTTCAGGAAACAACATCAGGTGGACAGAAATATCCAAAAGCGAAAGAAGAGTTTATCAATTCTTTCGCTCAAGGCGCATTACTTTTTGATTATTTAGGTCATGGTGGTGAAGATGGATTGGCTCAAGAACGCTTGTATGAAATTATAGATGCACAAAATTTAAGTAATAAATACAAGTATCCTTTATTTGTTACCGTAACTTGTGAATTTACACGTTTTGATAATCCACTTCGTAAAACTGCTGGTGAGTATACTTATTGGAATCCTTCAGGAGGTGCTGTTTCAATGGTGACAACCACCAGACAAATTGGACAATCTACAGGAGAAGGATTTAATCAGAGATTTGCTGAATATTTGTTTTCTTATGGTTCTAATAATTATGTATCCATAGCTGAAGCCGTAAGATTGACTAAGGTGAATATGCTGAATTCGGGTAATAATGTGGTGTTTTATATCGGTGATCCGGCTTTGAAATTGGCTATTCCGAAACTAAAAATTAACCTGACTAAAATTAATGATATCCCCGTT
>DATEDY010000331.1:0-2917 GCA_035281405.1 Flavobacterium sp. | reverse complement strand
CCTGTACTTCCGACGGATTTTCAAATCCTAGATCTTTAACCGCCAGCAGTAGCGATTCATTCAATCCTAATTGTTCAAATTTATTCATTATGTATTTTTAAATTGGGTGCAAAAGTAGTGTTTATAAACGATATAAACTAGTAGAATCTTTTTATTTGTGATTTTATTAATGTTTGATAATCAATAATTTACGAAAATTGACTTTTCAAATGTTTGCAGATTTACAGATTTAAAGGTGTGTTTGTTGCGGATTTTTCAATAAAATTAGGATTCGTTAAGGAAGGTGATCAATTGCTTTACTGCCTTACCACGATGACTAATTGATGATTTTTCATCCAAAGTAAGCTCTGCAAAGGTTTGTGAGTATCCGTCGGCGATAAAGATAGGATCATAACCAAAGCCGTTAGCACCTTTTTTTTCATTAATAATGATTCCATTGATGATTCCTGTGAATAAGTGTTGTTCACCATTCATATTTAAAGCGATGACTGTTTTGAAGTTTGCTTTTCTATTGGATTTGTTTTCTAATTGGTTTAATACCTTATTAATATTGTCCTCGTCACTTCTTTGTGCTCCTGCATAACGCGCAGAATATACGCCCGGTTCACCATTTAAGGCATCAATTTCCAATCCGCTGTCGTCTGCAAAGCAGGGATAGCCATAATGCTGTGTTACATAATCGGCTTTAAGTATAGCGTTACCTTCTATAGTATCGGCGGTTTCCGGTATATCGACATTACATCCGATATCTTCCAGGCTTAAGACAGTTATATGTTCAGGAACTAATTGTTGGATTTCCTTGATTTTGTTTTTGTTGTTTGAGGCGAAAACGAGTTGCATTGTTATTGAGTGTTTTTTCTTCAAATGTAAGAAAAAATAAAATTTAACAAGAAATGCGGTAAAACCGTAACGCTGATTCGTATATCTGTGCTACTTTTGACATATAAGTTTTAATTGAACAAGCAAACTAACTAGAATCTAATCTTAAAAAGAATGAATTAAAAAACCTAGGGAACAGAATACTTCAGAAAAACTATTAGATTGGGGACAAAAGTCAAATGTTTTTTTATAAGTTAATACCACATCTGTTTTTACTATTTTTCAAAATTTTAACTCCATTTAGAATTTGTTCTTTAATTTTAGAAGATTAATTCGTTAGAAAAGCCACTCATTAGGGTGGCTTTTCTTTTTGTATTACTTTTTAGGTTTGTATTCTTTAATGGAAAGATTATTAATGATCACATCTTTTACAATTGCCTCTCCATTTTTTACAGCAACCAGTGCATAGACATTGTTTTGAATGTTAGTAACAGCTTGATTATAGTTTTTCTCTGCTTCGGGTGCTTTGTATTCGTTCATATAAAAGCGATTGAATGGAAAATTTAACCAGATTTGGTATTTTCCATTGTATTCATAGATTCTTGCCGCTTTGAGTTTGAGATAATCCCCGTCTTCGGGTTCTTTAGTGGTAATTTTACTCACTTTGGCAAAACCATCTTTGGTGGTCAGCACAGCATAAATGTCATTGTCAATATTGATTTTCTTAGCGATAAAAAGTTCATCTTCTTCGAAAGAAAGGTTGATGTATTTACCTCGGAATGGATCATAAGGATCGATGGGTTGTGTTTTGAATTTGTACAATTTTCCGGTTTCCAGTACCTCGTTGTTGTGCGAAATCATTTGAAGCGGAACTGCTAATTGGAGGATCGCTACTATAAAAAAAGCGGTGAAGAGTATATTTTTAGTTTTCATTTTGTTTGCGTTTTTTAAGTAGGTAATAATTCAATAGGAAGAAACCACAACCGATGCCTATGAATAATAAGCCACGAACGATGAAGCTCATTTGAGTATCGAAAAACCTACACACGGTTAATATGGAAATGATCAATAATCCGAAGTTGAGTTTGTATAGACTGTTTCGTTCTGCGCCATTTCTGATTTCTGAAACCCCGATTGCGAGAAGGAATAGGTTAATTAATGTCACCAAGAATCCAGTGTTTAGATTACTGCAGCTGAAATACAAAACAGCAATGAGGATGAAACTCAAGCCTACAGGGTTTGTTTTTAAGATTTCTGTTTTTTTCAAGTGCAGATACAGTAATGCGAGTGCTATTAGGAGTAATCCGATGAAGATTAATGAGTCATAATGAGTCAAATTTTCCTTTTCACGTTGTAATTCGATCCATGGAAATTTGAAACTCAGCACAAAGAGTAAGAATAACGTTCCCGCTTTTCCGAGTAGCCAATACGCATTTCGGGTTTGATTGTTGTTAGTGAAGTATTCCTGTTTTCCGATAAAGTAAAAAATAGCAAAAACAGCAGTGAAGCCTATCAATAATAAGGTGTTTGAATCGATGGAAATGCTAGGCAGGCAGAATAGCACAGCACCTGCAAAAAACAAATGATGAAGTCTTGTAAAGTTCGATTTCGGGTATTCTTTCAGTAGACGATAATAGTGAGGTATAATAGATAGCAGTAACAACCAATGTATCAACCCGTTTGATTTCGGGTAATCATAATGCGCTTCTGTACAATACCATACTATTCCGGCGATGGATAAAAGCGACACAAAAGAAGAACGCATGATATATACTAAAGGAATAGAAAGCACAATCCATGTTAGTAGAAAGCCTTCCATATCTTCAGGGAGATTGTAGACTTGCGCAATTAAAGAGATGGTTGCTGCGATAGCGAACACTAAAAAGGTAGCGCTACTTTCCTTCCAGGTGACGGAATACGGTTTTTTCCAAAGCGAATACAAGCAAGCCAGTTGACCGATTACTAATGGAATAAACGAGAGAACGGTTTTGGTCAGGATGGAAAAGTCGTCCCAATTGTGCGCTAAAATCAGTATGATACCTAAGCCACCTAAGAGCGCACCCAGGATTCCAAATACGATAAAAAGTCGGTTTGGATT
>DATEDY010000330.1:0-6966 GCA_035281405.1 Flavobacterium sp. | reverse complement strand
TTTAACAATGGTTATTCTTCTGGAAGAACTGTACAAAGATTTGGTGTTTATGTTGATTCTATTTGGCCTTGGAGTACCGGAACCGATGGAGTTAACGATAAGTGTGGACACGGAACCAGCATGTCATCTGTTGCTACTGCACCACGAAATGATAAAGGGCAACCTGTTGGAGTTGCTTATAACTCAAATTTAATTGCCTACAGAGCTGCTGCAAATGTGGTTTTAGAAGGATATCATGAGCAAAATGGGGTTAAAAATGCTTTTACTGGATTAGCCAATAATTCGAGCGTAAAAATTATATCGATGTCTATGGGACACATTTTTTCAGTTGGAAAAATTGAAGATGGTATAAGATATGCTTATAGCAAAGGGAAGCTAATCTTTTGTGCAGGTGGTACTTCGACTAGTTTTACCACTTTTGTTGGGGTTATCTTCCCAGCTTGGATGTCAGAAACAGTAGCGGTAACTGGAATTAAAGAAGCGTCAACATATCAAAAATGCGATGTGTGTCATACAGGAAGTAAAATTGACTTTACAATTATGATGCAAAGAGCTTCTGGGAATAGTATTCCGGTGAATAGTTATTATGACGCACAAGGAGATTACGTTGGAGGTTCTTCGGTGGCCACGGCAACTACAGCCGGAATAGCTGCTTTAGTATGGGCTAAAAATCCAGGATGGACCAGAGATCAGGTTTTAAATAAAATGCGTCAATCGTCACATTTGTATCCAAATAAACATCCTGAGTTTGGTTATGGGATGCCTAATGCATTATTAGCTGTACAGTAAGAATACAAGAAAAAGAAAAAAGCTCGAGATTTCTCGAGCTTTTTTTATTCTAAATAGTTGATCTTAGAAATTCAATTTAGTACCAGCATAGAAGTTTCTACCTGGTGCATTAATTCCAGATGCGAAAACTCTGTACTGAATGTCTAGAATGTTTTCTACACCGGCATAAACAGTCAAAGCATTGAAAGGTTTTACTGCTGCTTTGAAGTTGTAAGTCTGCCACTCGGGCATTCCGCCAGAAGGAGCATATTGTAAGTTGTCTTCACCGCTGCTTGAGTAATCTTTCAAGTTCTTTTTACCATTGTAAAGCATATTCAAGTCTAGGTTAAGCCACTTGTTTTCATAGTTGAAACCAATTTTTCCATAATGTGGAGGAATGTGATCCAATGGTCTTTCTGATTGATCTTCTTCAACAACACGGCCGTATGTAAAGTTGTAGCTTCCGTAGAATTTGAATGCTTTAAGAATATTCCATTTTACACTAGTTGAATAACCGAAAATGTATCCTTGATTTTTATTCTGTGAAGCATAAACATCTGCAGGGAAACCATTATAATCAATAGTACTTTCGCCTTCGTAAGTAAAACGATCCACAGCAATAACGTCGAATAGTCTTGTATAGAATGCCGTATTTTCAAATTCGAAAGTTTTACCACTGTAAATAGTGATTCCAAAATCTCCAGTAATGTTTTTCTCTGGTTTGATGTTAGGATTAGGAACATAAATTGTACCGTTTTGAGTTGGTGTTCCGGTTGTAGTTTCGAATACTTTTGCTAAATCATCTACATTCGGCGTTCTGAAGCCAGAAGCAACATTGAATGCAACTTTTACATTTTTTGTAGAATTATTCACGATTCCTGCAGCAGCACTATAAGTAAAGTTTTTTTGCTCAATAGTATTGAATGGGAACGGGAAGAATGTTTTGTCTTTGAATTCGCTTGATAGAGTAGTGTAACCTACTCTGGCACCTAAATTATAAGAAGTATTGTCGCTAATTTTAGCATAATATGTTGCAAAAGCATCTGTACGTAGCGTATAGTTTTTTCCATCAGGATATCTTGTGCTAATGGCAGAGTTTGCTCCTGTTTGAATGTTTCTGGCATTAGCTGTAGAATTCAGGTCGTCATAAAAAGCTTCGGCTCCATATAATAATTCTCCTTTTCCTAGTTTCGCTTTCAAATCAATATTCAACGAGTAAACTTTTACTTTTTCAACTCTTGATTCCTCGCTTGGATTATTACGGCTTCTGTTGATACGACTTTCTTCAATGTCTTGAAAGTTAGCACCAATTGATAAATCACTGTTTAGGAAAGCTTTTTCTTTACTGAATTTATAGCCGGCTAATAACCTTTTTTGCGGACCATAGTTCCATGTGGCATAACGTAAGTTGCCGTTTCTGATGTCAGTTAATCTGTCGTAACGAGGAATGTCGTTAGTGGTTGAATACTGTAAGTTTAAATTATGAGAAGTGGTTTCATTCGGTTGGAATAAAACTTTCTGCATAGCGTTATACTGTGTGTATCCTGAAAATTTTTGAACATAAGGATCAGGGTTTTCCAGAACACTATCCACACCATTAACAGTTTGTACATAAAAAGGGCGTAATCCAAAGAAGTCATTATTACCATTCTTTTTCTTACCCATTTTTAAATCATCAAAATCATTATACGAAACAGCAGTTAATGTAGCCCATTTCCCTCCAGAAAAACGAAAATCCACATATCCTGATTTTTCTTTGTTTACGGTTCCGTATCTTGTATTCAATGAGCTTGAAAATACTTTACCATTATTTTGAGAAAGTAATAATGGTTTTTTAGTAATTAGGTTGATAGCTCCTCCCATGGCGTCACTTCCGAAAGGTGTCGAAGCAGAGCCAAAAAGGATGTCGGTGCTTTCCAACATGTTTTCGTCAACGGTAATTACATTTTGTAAGTGACCACCACGATAAATCAAATTGTTCATGCGAACACCATCCACTAATAATAAGATTCGGCTTGATTCCAAACCTCTAATTACCGGACTACCACCACCTTGTTGCGATTTTTGAACAAAAAGTTTGCCTGTGTTAGATAGCATTTCAGCAGTAGTTTGGAAATTGCCAAATTCAATATCTTTTTTAGTAATTCTTTGAACCTGTTGTGGATTTCTTTTACTTGAAGTAATGTAACGTTGTGCTTCCAGTTTGATCTCTTCAAGATTTTTTATAGAGTCATTCGTTTGTGAAAAAACCACAAACGAACTGCCTAAAGCAATAATAGATACTATTTTTTTCATTTTTTAATCAATTGTTTATGTGTAATAATTTAGGAAACAAACAATTATCTCCCTAAAAATTCAATTAAGTTTATAAACAATTTAGCAGGGAGGCTTTAATGTAATAATAACTATTTTTTTGGTTTTACCTTTCAATTTCTTGTAATTAGAACGATAGTAGGTTTCTAGAAATGTCGTATTCTTGTCTTCATCATGTAAAGATAATGTTGTAACAAGCAAATTCAATTTCTGAACTTTCTTTTTGTCTTTATGTGAATTTTCTTTTTTGCAGAATAAATCATCCAGTGCTATTCTGAAGTAATCTTCGTGTGAATCTTTAATAACTTTAGCAATGATTTTGTTATTAGCTCTTTTATACGAAATCACATCATAGTATATTCCATTAATTTTGAATTCCTTTTTTTCGGGGAGTGTATTCCAAAAGCTGATGGATAATTCTTTGGTTTCAGCCAAGTGTAATTTTGAAATCTGAATTTTATTCCGGATATCCTTTATGTTTTCAATAAAAAAAACAGAAAATAAAGGGGTTAATTGTAACACATAAAATGTTGCAATTACAAAAATGGAAATATGTTTTATTCGCTTTAACATGGCTGGGGAAAGCAAATGTACTTCTAAATTCTACAATTTATCCTTTTTTAATAATGAATATATTACAGAATCAATGAATTTGCCGTCAAAAAATTCATTTTCTTTAAAATGCGCTTCTTTGACAAACCCGTTTTTTTCCAGTACTCTTGCTGATCCCTTATTCTCCGGATCAATGATCCCTTCAAGTGAATGCATTTTCATCTTATTAAAACCATAATCTACTATAAGTTGTATTGCCTCTGTTGCAATACCCTTTCCATGTGCTTCAGGTAAAAGCATGTATCCAATCTCTGAACGAAAATGTTCCCACTTAATGCGATAATGTCCAATAATACCTAATAACTTATTGTCAGGTTTCAATGTAACTGCCCAATTAATGCCTTCGTTACTCTCAATCTTGTCCTGAATCATTTTGATATGACTTAAGGCTTCTTCATGTGACGTTACTAATGGTCTTGGGATGAATTTCATGGTTTCAGGATTGCTGCGTAATTCAAAAACTTCCTGAACGTCATCGGTCGTTATTTGACGTAAAAGCAATCTTTCTGATTCTAAATTGGTAAAAGGTAAAAATGAAATTGGTTTCATGGCTATAGAATTATGATTGAAAATGAAGTGGTAAATGCTTCATTAGGTTGTAATTTTATGATTCCTTCTTTGTTTAAAATAATTCCGTTTGTATTGGTATTATCAGCAAAACCACACCAGGGTTCGATACATAAAAAAGGAGCTTCGGGTTTAGTCCAAATGCCAAGATTAGGAAATTCTTTAAAGTCCAGAGCTAAGTAAGGAACATTCTGCCTAATTAAAGTTACTTTTTTTGAATTTATTTTCTTCAAAACAATAGCGTCTTTTTCAAATAAAGAATAGGATAAAGGAAGTTGATGATTTTTTAAGGGAACGGCAACTGTTTTTCCATTAAAATTCTCGTTTTCCAGTTCATGGTTGACTAATACATCATCTTTTTCAAAAAGCAAACTATAATCCTCAAAGTCAGAATCTATCTTAAAAGCAGGATGCGCGCCTAATGAAAAAGGCATGATTGTGTTAGAATTATTGATTACCGAATAGGCTATTTCTAATTGACTATCCTTAAGCGTATACTGAATTTTAAGTTCAAAAAGAAAAGGATAAACGAATAAAGTTCCTTCCGATTCTTTTAGAGAAAAAGTTACCGATTTTTCGGTTTGACTACTAATTTCAAATTCATGATTTCTGGCAAAACCATGTCTTGGTAATTGATACCTGTTTCCTGAAAATGTATATTCGTCATTTTTTAAACGACCAACGATAGGGAATAGAACAGGTGAAGTTTTGTTCCAAAATTTCTCGTCAATTGCCCATATGTAATTTCTACCATTGTTATAAAAACTAACTAATTCGGCTCCGAGAGTATTGATTTTAACGGTTGAATTATGGTTGCTTAATTGGATAATCATTTTAGTATTTTGTTGTGAAACTCTTAACAGGGATTAAGATAAAATTCCTGCTAAAATAAGCATTGTTTATTTAACATAGCTTAAACTATTAATTAACAACGGTATTTTGTTATTAGGTTTAATTTTACCTCAATATCTTTTCACTCTCCAAAGACATTATTTAATCATCAATCAGTCCCTAGTTTTCAATCGTAAGTATTTTGAGAACTATTTTCTTTTAATAATGTCTAATTTAAATTTTTTAGGTATGAAATTATCAATTTTTGCATTAGTAGTAGTGATGTTTTCGATTCCTGTTTTTTCACAGAGTGTTGAAAATGAGTTAAAATCTGATGAATTGCCAACTATTGTTATTAAAAAAGCTGGTGAAGATTTTTCAGTTTATCTGCCTGATAGAAATCCTGATTTAAGGGTTCGTGATATGCAGAAAAGATTTATTGGTTACAATTTAGGTAAAACCGAAGAAGGGTATGACGAGTACTTGGTTTTATTTGAAGGTGAAGATGCTTCTCTGGCAGCAACTTATAATGAAAAAGGGAAGCTAATGAGAGTAGTTGAAAGATACGAAAAAGTACAGTTGCCAAGAGCCGTAATTTTTTCAGTGTACAAAGAATTTCCTGGTTGGACAATTGTGCATGATAAGTTCCTTTATACTCAAAGTAACGGTGATGTAATAAAAAAACAATACAATCTCAAATTGAAAAAAGAGAAAGATGTTAAACGAATCATTGTTGATCCCAACGGAAGTATAATAGCTGGGATATAATCCAATCAAAGTCTAAAAAAATTAAAAAGGCTGTTCAATTTGGACAGCCTTTTTAAATAACTAAAAACAATAAATGAAAAAAACTTATATCTCTGTTTGGTTCCTGAAAACCAGTTTTCCGTCAAAACTATCCAGTAAAATAATACTGTCTGTTGTTATTTTTCCTGAGAGGATTTCTTTCGAAAGTTCATTTAGCACTTCTTTCTGAATAACCCTTTTTACCGGCCTTGCACCAAATGTTGGATCATATCCTTTCTCTGATAAATAAGTAATAGCTTCGGGAGTTGCATCCATGGTAACATTTTGTTGTGAAAGCATTTTAATGACACTTTTAAGTTGTAATCCAACAATCTCTTTAATATTGTTAGAAGATAACGGTGTGAACATCACGATTTCGTCAATTCGATTTATAAATTCAGGACGAACTGTTTGCTTAAGTAAACCCAAAACTTCTACTTTAGCAGCTTCGGTTGCGGCTTCAATGCCTCCTTTTAAGTTTTCAAACTTTTCCTGTATGATGTGACTTCCCATGTTGGATGTCATAATGATAATCGTATTTTTAAAATCAGCCAATCTTCCTTTGTTGTCGGTTAATCTTCCTTCATCTAAAACCTGTAACAAAATATTGAAAGTGTCCGGATGTGCTTTTTCGATTTCATCCAATAATACTACTGAATAGGGTTTGCGACGAACAGCTTCCGTCAATTGACCGCCTTCATCATAACCAATATACCCTGGAGGTGCTCCTACCAAACGACTCACACTGTGTCTTTCTTGGTATTCACTCATATCAATTCGGGTCATGGCATTTTCATCATCAAAAAGATATTCGGCCAATGCTTTTGCCAATTCTGTTTTACCTACTCCGGTTGTGCCAAGGAACAGGAAGGAGCCAATCGGTTTTTTAGCATCCTGTAATCCGGCACGACTTCTGCGAACGGCATCGCTAATGGCGGTAATAGCTTCTTCCTGACCCACAACGCGATGATGTAACTCTTTTTCAAGATTCAATAATTTTTCTCTCTCGCTTTGCAGCATTTTAGTTACGGGAATTCCAGTCCATTTGGCAACGACTTCAGCAATGTCATCATGGGTAACTTCTTCTTT
>DATEDY010000329.1:0-9408 GCA_035281405.1 Flavobacterium sp. | reverse complement strand
AACCCTCTATATAAATATGGGATTTTTTGATTTCATGACCGAGGACATCGCGATTGACCTTGGTACCGCAAACACACTGATCATTCACAACGACAAAGTTGTTATAGATAGCCCCTCAATTGTTGCTCGCGACCGCATTACAGGCAAAATTATTGCTGTAGGTAAAGAAGCGAACATGATGCAGGGAAAAACACACGAAAACATCAAAACCATCCGTCCATTGAAAGACGGTGTTATTGCTGACTTCGACGCTTCAGAACAAATGATTAAAATGCTTATCCGAAGCATTCCTGCATTACAAAAACGTTTATTCACACCTGCTTTACGCATGGTTATTTGTATTCCTTCAGGTATTACAGAAGTGGAGATGCGTGCAGTAAAAGAATCTGCGGAACGCGTAAACGGTAAAGAAGTTTACTTGATTCACGAACCAATGGCCGCTTCAATTGGTATTGGCATCGACATCATGCAACCAAAAGGAAATATGATTGTAGATATTGGTGGAGGTACTACCGAAATTGCAGTTATCGCTTTAGGAGGTATTGTATGTGATAAATCAGTAAAAATTGCCGGTGACGTTTTTACAAATGACATCATTTATTACATGCGTACACAACACAATTTATTTGTAGGAGAAACCACTGCTGAAAAAATCAAAATCGAAATTGGTGCAGCCATTGAAGATTTAGACTCTCCACCAGATGACATGTCAGTTCAAGGACGTGATTTATTAACTGGAAAGCCTAAACAAGTTGAAGTATCTTCAAGAGAAATCGCCAAGGCATTAGACAAGTCTATCCAACGTATCGAAGATGCAATCATGGAAACGTTATCACAAACTCCTCCAGAATTAGCTGCCGACATTTACAACACAGGTATTTATCTTGCAGGTGGTGGATCAATGTTAAGAGGATTAGACAAACGTATTTCTCAAAAAACAGACTTACCAGTATTTATTGCAGAAGATCCTTTGAGAGCAGTAGTAAGAGGAACTGGTATGGCTTTAAAAAACCTAAACAAATATAGAAGTATATTAATTAAATAAAGAATTTAAAGAAGAGATTCGCAGCAATGTAGTTTCTTTTCAATTCCAAATTTACAGTTGGCACCTTTTAAAATTTTAATCATAACCGATGCAGCAAATATTTAACTTTATATTTAAAAACAGTAATCGCTTACTGTTTTTGCTGCTTTTGATAACTTCATTAATCTTAGTTATTCAATCCCATTCTTATCATAGAAGTCAGATGGTCAACTCTGCGAATGCATTGACTGGGACAGTTTACGAAGAAATCAACGAGGTTAAAACCTATTTCAGTTTAAAAGACCAAAACGACAAATTAGCACAAGAAAATGCCGCACTGCGTCAGTTATTGTTTAATAAAAAAGACAGCGTAACCATTTTGGCTAAAGATTCCGTAAAAGGATATGATAAATTGAATGTCATTCAATCAAAAGTCATCAATAATTCTTATAATACTCCGGAAAATTATTTAACTATCAATACTGGAACATTGAAAGGCATCAGACCAGATATGGGTGTCGTAAGTAGCCAAGGAATTGTGGGAGTAATCGAAAAAGTTTCTCCTAATTACGCCACCGTTATTAGTGTTTTAAATATCAAATCTAAAATAAACGCTAAAGTAAAACGCACGAATCACTTTGGCTCATTAATATGGAAAGCCAAAAATGCAGGATATGTTCAACTGGTTGAAATACCAAGATTAGCTTCAGTTAAAAAAGGAGATACCATTGTAACTGGTGGTATATCAAAAATATTCCCAGAGAACATACCCGTTGGAATCATTGACAAAATTTACATGGATACTGAAACCAACTATTTTACAGTAGATGTTCGTTTATTCAATGATATGACCAATTTAAACCATGTATATATCATCAAAAACAAGGACATTGGTGAGATTAACAAATTAGAAGCAGAAACCAAGCCAAAAAATGAATAGCACGATTTTATTCAATACCATTCGTTTTGTTTTGCTGATTGCAGCACAAGTGATTATTTTCAACAATATTAATTTGTTTGAATTCATTAATCCGCTGCCTTATGTTTTATTTATTTTACTTTATCCGGTAAACACAAATAAATCAGGATTATTAATTGCTAGTTTTCTTTTAGGCTTAACTATCGATTTATTTGAAAATTCAGGTGGTGTACATGCAACAGCATGCTTAGTTCTAGCATACATCAGACCCGCTTTTTTCCGTTTCGCTTTCGGATTAAGCTACGAATACCAAACCATTAAAATCAATGACCGCTTATCACCGGAACGTTTTACATTCATCTTCATTTCGATAATAACACACCATCTGATTTTATTCCTTTTGGAATTTTTCAAATTCACATTCTTATTCGAAATCTTCATAAGAACAATTACAACTACACTTTTTACGTTAGTTGTAAGTATCATCATTATATATTTATTCAAGCCTAGTAAAAAATGAGAAAGCTGCTACTACCTGGTATGATAATAGTTTCTGCTATTTTAATCATAGCAAGGCTTTTTTATTTACAAATTATTGACGAAGAGTTAAAGCTTAAATCTGAGAATATTTCCATTAAAATCAAATATGATTATCCTGAACGCGGATATATTTATGACCGTAATGGAGACTTACTTGTGGCCAATCAACCTTCATACGACATAATGGTTGTACCAAGGGAAATTAAAGAATTGGACACATTGGAATTTTGCAAGCTTTTAAGTATTTCCAAAGAAGAATTTCACAAACGCCTGGAAAAAGCAGTCGTTTACAGTCCGCTATTACCATCCGTTTTCCTTGGCCAGTTGAACAAAGCAGAATATGCTGCCTTTCAGGAGAAAGAAAGAAAATTTGAAGGTTTTTATATCCAAAAACGTTCACTACGAGATTATCAGGTTCATGTTGGAGGTAATGTATTCGGCTTTATAACTCAAGTAAACGATGCCATCATCAATAAAAATCCTTACTACAAGAGTGGAGATTTAATTGGAAAACAAGGTGTTGAAGAAATGTATGAAGACATACTTCGTGGTCAAAAAGGAGTAAAACACATTCAACGTGACCGCTTCAATCGTGAAATGGGTGTTTACAAAGAAGGACGCTACGATACGATTGCCATTCAAGGTAAAGATATTACGCTAACCATTGATGCTGAACTACAAAAATACGGTGAAGCTTTAATGAAAAACAAAAGAGGAGGCATTATTGCGATTGAACCAAAAACAGGAGAAATCTTATGCTTGGTTTCTGCCCCATCTTATGATCCAGCAATTTTAGTAGGCCGACAACGTTCCAGAAATTACACCAGACTATACAATGACTCATTAGCGAAGCCACTTTATGACCGAAGCTTATTAGCGGAATATCCGCCCGGCTCACCATTTAAAATCCTAACCGCTTTAGTAGGCTTACAGGAAGGCGTTATTGACACTTCATCAGCTTTTACCTGTCGTGGAGGATTTAGTTACGGAAGAGGTCGTTTTATGCGCTGTCACTGTGGTGGTGGTGTTCGTAAATTACACATGGGTATTGCAAAATCCTGTAATGCTTATTTCGGTAACACGTATATGAATACTATCAATCATTTCAACACTCCTTCAATTGGTGTGGATGTTTGGAGTAATCATTTGAAATCTTTCGGTCTGGGTCAGTTCATGGGGTATGATTTACCTACGGGAAGACGCGGAAACCTACCTACATCAAAAACATACGAGCGATTATATCCTAACGGAGGATGGAGAGCTTCAGCTATTGTATCTAATTCGATTGGACAAGGTGAAGTTTTGATGACACCAATTCAGTTAGCCAATATGATGGCAACCATTGCGAACAGAGGGTACTATTACACCCCTCACATCATTAAAAAGATCAAAGGACAACCTATTGATCCCAAATTCAGAACCAAGCATGTTACTTCTATTGACCCGAAACATTACAAACCTGTAGTAGAAGGTTTAGCAGAAGTTTTCAAAACAGGAACAGCGTATTTCCTTGGTGTTGATGGAATAGAAATTTGTGGTAAAACTGGAACAGCAGAAAATTTTGCTAAAATAAACGGAAAAAGAGTTCAATTAGAAGATCACTCTATTTTTGTGGCATTCGCACCTAAAGACGATCCTAAAATTGCTATTGCAGTATTTGTGGAAAACGGAGGTTATGGTGCGACTATTGCTGGACCAATTACTTCTTTAATGGTAGAAAAATACATCAAGAAGAAAGTAACCAATAAATACAGAGAAGAAAATATGTTGAACCGTAGTTTACAACATGAGTACAACAAATTCTCTAAAAAATATATAGACTCCATGTACCGAATCAAATTACGTAAAGATTCTGTTACACGAGTAAAAAATCAAAAAAAACTAGACTCTATTAAAAAAGCGCAGAGCACTGTAAAACAACCATAATGAAGAATCAAAGTGTTAAAAATAACATCGATTGGATTACCGTACTTATATATACGACTCTAGTGATATTAGGTTGGATGAATATATATTCAGCTGATATCACGCAGGATTCCAATTACATTTTTGACATTACCCAAAACTACGGAAAACAACTTGTTTTCATAGGTTGTAATATCTTATTGGTCTTTATGATTCTTTTCATTGATGCTAAAATTTATGAACGTTTTGCCAGTGTCTTTTATGGAGCAGCACTTGTATTTCTTGCGGGACTTTTTGTAGCTGGTAAAACCGTTGCGGGACAACGTTGTTGGTATGCCATTGGTAGTTTTACAATTCAGCCTTCCGAATTTGCCAAGGCCGCTACAGCTCTTGCATTAGCTAAATACCTAAGTGATTCTCAAGTAAACTTAAAGAACTTCAACCATCAATTAATCGGATTGTTGATTATTGCCTTACCTATATTATTAATTTTACCACAACCCGATCCGGGAAGTGCACTTATCTTCACCATGTTCATACTAGTTCTGAATAGAGAAGGATTGCCTTCATGGTATTTATGGAGTGGCTTCTTTGCCGTACTTTTATTCTTAATGGCGTTATTAATCAAGCCCCAATATGTTGTATTGATTACTTTCATTGGAGTTGCTGTACACTATATAAAATCCCGACCTATTAACCGTAATATTATTGCTAGCTCAGTTGTTTTCTTAATGATGATTGGTTTTTCACTTTCTGTTGACTATGTCTTCGAAAATGTGTTTAAACAACATCACCGAGATCGTTTCAATGTACTTTTCGGAAGAGAAGTTGACATGGCAGGAGTAGGATACAACACCAATCAATCAAAAATTGCAATTGGTTCTGGTGGATGGCTAGGAAAAGGGTATTTAGAAGGCACACAAACAAAAGGGAACTTTGTTCCCGAGCAACATACTGATTACATTTTTACCACAGTTGGTGAAGAATGGGGATTTGTAGGATCAACCGTGATGATTTTACTATATGTATGCCTATTGTTGCGCATTCTTTATCTGGCAGAAAACCAGAAGACAAAATTCAGTAGGATTTACGGATACGGAGTCGCTTCGGTCTTATTTACCCATTTCGCTGTAAACATATCGATGGTAGTTGGGATCTTTCCCACTATTGGGGTTCCACTACCCTTCCTTTCCTACGGAGGTTCAAGTTTATGGGCATTTACCATCTTACTGTTCATCTTCGTAAAAATGGATGCTAACAAAGTAAATGAATGGTAATTTCATACTAGAAACTCCAACCTTTATAATCCGAAGATTTCTCTAGTTTGTTTTCAATTGCATCTGGAAGTTTGGAAAAGAAATCAAGTCCAGTCATTTTTTCAATTGTATCAATCGGCACAACATAAGTATACAATGCATTGTCTGATTCTTTATGTGGCACAAGGAAACCAATAGCTTTATATTTCCCGCTTGATTTATCAATAAGAACTTTGTAGAAATATTCCGGCACTGAAACATCCTCTTTTCCAATTGATTTAAGCTTTGGTGATAAAACCCCACCTGTCACAACATATAAACCGTCGTATTTTTTTGCCCAGTACCTTGTTTTTTGCTCTAATCGGTTCCAAATTCCTGCATTGAAATCATTACGTTGCGGTGTAATGTTTGATGTATAAAAAGTTTCATCAAAAGCTTTTTTAGAAAAACGGCGATCACCAGCAGGACACAAATGTCCACGATCATAACCTGAACGAATATAATTTTTCCAACTTGCCGAACCGGTATTGACTTTCGGATCATCAATAAAGTAGGGTCTTTTGTGATTTGAATAAATAATATCACTTTTCTTTAACTCATAAGCCACCCATTCCGCTTGTTCGTGCACTTCAGCATATGACAATGTATAATATTGATGACGCACAATTATTCCTGTCGTAGTAGTTGGCAGATAAAAATCTTGTTCGTTTAAAACTGCTGATGAAGAAACTTCCATAATTGATTCTTTTTGGCCGGTTTTTTGCTTATTACAAGCTAAAACAAAGATAATCAGAACTGCTGATGACAAAAATTTAATGGTAAACTTCATATAACTAGTGAATTATTGTAAATTTATGATGTAAATATAGAAAAGAACATGTATAATCCTTAAATTAAAAACTATGAAAACTAAATTACTGTTGGCCTGCGTTTCCCTATTGTTTGGATTTTCAGCGATGGCTCAAGAAACGGTTACATCGGAAGCCGATAAATTAATAGCACAAAAACATCAGGATTCAATTGCTAAAATAAAAGCAACGGAATTGCAAGCTCAAAAAGAAGCAGAGAAGAAAGCACGTTTAGCTGAAGTAGAAGCCAACAAAGTAGCCAAAGAAGCCGAAAAAGAGGCTAATAAAGCGGCCAAGGAGGCAGAAAAGGCAACTAAAAAAGCAGAAAAAGAAGCCGAGATGGCTGCCAAAGAAAAAGAACGCGCGGCGAAACTGGAAGAGAAAAAAGTTGAAGCTGAAGAAAAAAGAATAAAAGAAATGGAAAAGGATAGAGATCGAATGGAGAAAGAAAGAGACAAAGCCGAAAAAGAACTTAAGAAAGCTGAAAAAGAAAAAGAAAAGGCAGCGGATGCACGTGAAAAAGTCAGAGATGCTAAAGACAAGCAAGACGACATCAACAAAGACATTGAAAAGGAAATCAAAAAATTGGAGAAAGAAGAGAAAAAAGGAAATTTATCTCCGAATGACATTGAAAAAAGAAGAGAAAAAATAGACAAAATGAGAGAGAAGGCAGACAAGCAAAAAGATAAAATCAAAAAAGCTGAAAAAGAAGCTGATAAATATTAAGAACAAAAGAGGCTGCAAATTGCAGCCTCTTTTGTTACGATATTTTTAAATCATGACTTTGTCAACAATTTAGGTTTAGTGCTTTTTAAAGCAACATTTTTATTCACAAAGTTACTTTTGATATCACCCAAAACATTTAAAGCCTCATCAACATAAGCATCTTTTGCTAAGATATCATGCCAATCTTTTCTCTTCTGAGCCAAAACACTATCTCTTTTCATTTGTTCCACTTCATCAGGTAATGAAAGGAAATTCAAATTGTTTTTATAACTCGTAATTGCTTTGTACTTTTTAGTAACCTCTTCGATTTCTGCTACTTCTTTCTTGTATTTTTCTAAACTAAGACTAACTATGTTGTCTTCTTTTCTATCATTAATCCATTTCGCATTTTCATCGATCAATTTAAACTGAGCATTTTCAGCTATACGTTTTTGACTGTTAATCACAACAGTTTCAAAATTTAAAATTGATTTTGTAGGTTGGTAAACAGCCTGGTCAATTTTATCCCAAGGCATAGCATTTTCGACATCTCTCTCTCCAATTTTAATGTATGAATAACGATCCGGCATTGGGATATCACTTGTTACTCCTTCTAATTGTGTTGATCCACCATTAATACGATAGAACTTTTGAGTAGTAGTTTTCAAAGCACCAAAATCTCCGAAAGTACTATTCTTAATGAATTGATTCAAATCAATCACATTTTGCACTGTACCTTTTCCATAGGATTGTTTACTGCCCAATACAATTCCACGCTTATAATCTTGAATAGCTGCCGCAAAAATTTCCGATGCAGAAGCTGAGAAATTATTTTGAAGCACTACTAAAGGTCCGTCCCATTGTACTTTTGAGTCATGATCATTCAAGACTTCTTTCTTACCGTTAGAAGATTTAATTTGAACTACCGGTCCTCTATCAATGAACAAGCCCGTAATATCAACAACTGTTTTCAAAGATCCACCACCATTATCACGTAAATCCATCACGATTCCATAAACACCGGCTTTTTTCAGTTTTTCAACTTCTGTAGCAACATCCTTAGCAGCATCACGGTTATCGTCATTTTCAAAATCAATATAGAACTTAGGCAGATAAATGACGCCATACTTTCTTCCGTTCTTTTCTACAACACTTGATTTTGCATAAGTCTCTTCAATTTCAACTACATCTCGTTTCAAAATAATTACTTGAATCGACCCGTCTACCTTTTTAACAGTTAAACGAACTTCCGTTCCTTTTGGACCTTTAATTTTCTTAACGACATCATCCAAACGCATTCCAACAACCTCTACCGGTTCAGCAGCACCTTGACCAACTTTAAGAATAATATCTCCAGCTTCTAATTGCTTACTTCTCCATGCAGGACCTCCAGAAATTAACTCAGAAATCTCTGTGTGATCATTTTTCTTTTGCAAACGCGCACCAATACCTTCTAACTTACCACTCATACTGATATCGAATTTTTCTTTCTCTTCAGGAGCGAAATAAAATGTATGAGGATCAAATTGTGTAACAATTGAATTGACATAAATTTCAAACCAATTGCTCTTTTCCAATTCATCAATAAAATCAAAATATTCATTTAATGATTTTAATGTTGATTCGCGAGCTTCTTTCTCCAATTGCTCGTATGTTTTCGGGGTATATTTTACGTCTTTAGTCTTTTTATCTTCTTCTGTTTTTTGTTTGTCTACTAAAGATGCCAAAACAGAAAGTTTCATTTGCAAACGCCATCTGTTTTTTAAATCAGAATAGTTTTTTGCAAAAGCAATCTTATCAGAATCGATATTGATTGTTTCATCAACTCTAAAGTCATAAGGTCTATCACTCAAAGCCCTGTATATTACCTTAGCTTCAGACATACGCTTCTGCAGTTTATCAAATACCAGATTAAAGAATGTCAAATCGCGATTTTTTATCATATCATCGATTTCATACTCATAGGGTTTAAATTCTTTGATATCCGATTCAATAAAAAAGCGTTTAGATGGGTCCACAGCATCTAAAAAGTCATCATAAACTCCTTTAGAAAACTTATCATCCATTACTGTAGGACTGTAATGTCCTTTTTCAATAACGAAGGAAATCAGATCCAAAAGCATTTTATCTTTTTCCGGATCATGCTGTCTGTTAGGCACAAAACTCCACAAAAATGCCGAAACAGTAACGACTGCAAGTATTACTTTAAAA
>DATEDY010000328.1:0-2816 GCA_035281405.1 Flavobacterium sp. | reverse complement strand
GGATTATATACAATTTCTTTAACGCCTTTGATTCCGTACTTTTCTAACGAAATCGTTTTCGTAGTTGGGGTGTATGTTTCCATAAATTACTAGTTGTGTTGCACTATAATATTTGCGCAAAAGTATAAATTTATTTTTAATGCTTAACAGATTACGCTCTTTTTGTGATAATGTAATAGAAAAGCATTGACCATGAAACAATTAACAACAAACCGCCAATAGGGGTTACAGGACCTAGAAACTTGAAATTCATCCCTGTAGCTGATGCAGTTGAAAGTAAGAAAATAGATACGGAAAACAACAACACTCCCGATACGGTCAAATTGTATATTATATTTTTCTGCTCAGGGAAAACCAATTGTGTTGTTCCCAAAAACAACAAAAACAATGCATGGTACATCATATAACGTACGCCTACTTCAAATGAGTTCAATTGGTCTGCGTTCAGTACTTTCTTCAAAGCATGCGCTCCAAACGCTCCTAACACAATCGAAACAAAACCAAAAACCAAAGCGGTTAACACAATCTTCTTTTCCATCAAGTTATTTTTATTCAAAAATACGACACGATCGTTAATTTTTTTGCTTTTCCGCCCACAATCCTTTCATAAATATAACATTTTGCTACTTTTGTGTGATTTTTTATCGCAACCAACCATGAGAAACGTATTAATTATTGGAGCTGGACGCTCAGCGTCTTCACTTATAAAATATCTTTTAGAGAAATCTGAAACTGAAAATTTACATCTTACCATCGGTGATTTATCACAGGAATTAGCATTAAGAAAAACCAACGGACATAAAAATTCGACAGCTATCGCTTTAGATATAAACGATGAAATACAACGCCGTGCTGAAATTCAAAAAGCAGATATTGTTATTTCAATGTTACCTGCTCACATGCATGTTGAGGTTGCTAAAGACTGTATTACGTTTAAAAAACACATGGTAACCGCTTCTTATATCAGTGATGCCATGCAAAGCTTGGATGCAGCTGCTAAAGAAAACGGATTGGTTTTCATGAATGAAGTAGGTCTTGACCCTGGAATCGATCACATGAGCGCTATGAAAGTCTTGGACGAAATCCGCGAACAAGGTGGAAAAGTGATTTTATTCGAATCGTTTTGTGGGGGTTTAGTAGCTCCGGAATCAGATAACAACCTCTGGAATTATAAATTTACTTGGGCGCCACGAAATGTAGTTTTAGCAGGACAAGGAGGCGCAGCAAAATTCATTCAGGAAGGCACCTACAAATACATCCCGTACAATAAATTATTCAGAAGAACCGAATTCCTTGAAGTGGAAGGTTATGGCCGTTTCGAAGGCTACGCCAACCGCGATTCTTTAAAATACCGAAGCGTCTACGGTTTGGATGATGCACTTACTGTCTACCGTGGAACTATCCGTCGTGTAGGTTATTCCAAAGCATGGGATATGTTTGTACAATTAGGCATGACCGATGATACTTATGTAATCGACGATTCAGAAAACATGAGCTACCGCGAATTTGTCAATCTGTTCCTACCCTACCACACAACAGATTCAATAGAAATCAAATTGCGCCACCAATTGAAAATAGACCAAGATGATGTAATGTGGGATAAATTAGTCGAATTGGACATCTTCAATCCGAATAAAATCATCGGCTTGAAAAATGCTACTCCGGCTCAGGCTTTGGAAAAAATCTTAACCGATTCGTGGACATTGCAACCCAACGATAAGGACATGATTGTCATGTACCATAAATTTGGTTATGAAATCAACGGTCAAAAAAGACAAATCGATGCCACCATGGTGTGTATTGGTGACGATCAAACGTACACGGCAATGGCAAAAACGGTTGGTTTACCCGTTGCTATGGCCACACTTCAAATCTTAAACGGCAACATTAAAACGCCTGGTGTACAATTGCCTATCAAAAAAGAAGTGTACGAACCTATTTTGAGTGAATTAGAACATTATGGTGTTATTTTCCACGAAAAAGAGGTAACCTATAAAGGATACAATTAATAATCAAAAAAGCCTATTTCAAATGAAATAGGCTTTTTTGTTAAGAAGCGTTCATAGCGTTGAGCTTCTTTTGTCTGTTGATTTCATCTTGCAGCAAGCGACTGATTTTTTGTTCTCTTTCAATCGATTTTTGCTTATAATTTTGATATTCTTCTTCTAATTCTGATAAAAGACTTTTGGAATGAGCCATAACTGCATTGGATTTCTTATAGCGCAAAGCGAAAAAAAGTACCGCTATTACAGATCCGAAAAGAATCACCGCAAACAGGGTTGCAAAAACATGTTGATCAAATTCAATTCCTAAAAAAGTTACTTTTGGTCCCTCATTAGTATATTTTGAAAGCGTTGCACTGGTTGCCGTCAACTTATTCTGCAAGCTGCTGATCTGATTTTGCTGCTGGGACATAACCGATTTGGAACTATACAACTCCGATTCAATTTTGGAAATTGATCCCAAAACATCTTGCTGCAGACTTTCAATCACTTTCCTTTTAACAATTTTTAAATCCTGATAACTTTCCGATTTCATCAGAATATAGTCGAACTGTTTTGCAATACTGTTGGTAATAGTTGCTTTTTCCTGAGCATTGGCTACTGTAATTCCTAAAGAAGAAATCACTAAAAGCAGTAGAATTTTAAGTTTATTCATTTCTGTTTGATTTGAAGGTTAGACATAGTAGGTTGATTATGAAACGTTAACAGCTTTGTTTTTATTGTTTGACTCTTAATTTTAACACAATACTGACTTGTTGCACTGATTCTTTTCAATTCAAACAAAATTTGTACTTTTAACTATCAAATTTTGAG
>DATEDY010000327.1:0-13256 GCA_035281405.1 Flavobacterium sp. | reverse complement strand
AAATCATTAACCAAAATCCCATTGTAAGGATGGTTAAGAATAAAAGAAAACCTAAGTACTGTTGAAATTCAAACATATTTTCCGGAATTTTGAATACTTTACAAATGTAAATGTTATTATCCGCTTAAGCAATATAATTTTTAATTTATTTTAACCAATTAATACCATTTACGCCATTTGAAATAATATACCATTCCAATAAACAACAAGAACATTCCGCCAAGAACCATAAAGTAACCATATTTCCAATGTAATTCCGGCATGTTGTCAAAATTCATTCCATAAACCCCAACCACAAACGTCAGAGGCATGAAAAAAACAGAAACCACTGTAAGCGTTTTCATAACCTCATTCATTTTATGACTTTGCATTGAGAAAAATATAGACGAAGCACTATCCAAATTACTCAAATCGTATTCAATTTGTTCTAAAAGTTCTAGACACTTTTGATATAAACGCTCATAAAAACTATAATTCTCTTTTTCAATTACGTTAAAAACATTATCGTCTTTTGTCGTTTTAATAGTATGTAACGAATCCCTCAGTGGAAGAATAGCGCGTTTCAAAAAATGAAAATTGTCTCGATGTTTTTCTATTTGCTCCAAAACTTCAAGCTTGGTACTAGTTTTAGATAAATTAATCAATTCCTCCACTTTATCTTCCTCTGTTTCAATGGTTATGTAAAAATTTTCCATAACCGCATCAAGAAGCAGGTATAACAAATAATCTGCTTTTTTATCTCTGACGATTCCTGAATGTGTTCTTATACGTTCTCTTATATGCACAAAAAAATCGCTTCTTTTTTCCTGAAATGATACTAAAACTCCATCCTTCAGCAGGAAGCTAATCTGTTCAGCACTTATATTATCGGAATTCTCAACCGGTAATAATGACTTAATATTAAAAAACAAAATGTCATGATACTCATCAATTTTCGTTCGTTTAGAAGTATTCAGAATATCACCTAAAATAAAATTGTCAACTTTCAGAAAATCACCAATTTCTTTAATCGCTGCTATATCGCTTAATCCATGAATGTTAAGCCAATTGGTTTTAGTAACATCAAATTGATATATTAAGTGGTCAAATCGTCTATCTCCACATTCAATCAAGTCATTAGTGTCATACACAAACAATTGCATTTCGGTTGGAATATCCTTATGAATTCCAGTATATTCCAGAAATGAGGGAACAACTTTCCGGCCTTTCTTATATTTTATTTTTCGCACAACAAATAAATTTGATAGTAATATTACGAAACTTTATGTAAGAAAAAAAGCTGTCAGAATAAATCCCGACAGCTTTCTTGAATTAAAATAACTAACTTCTATAGTAAAATTGAACTGTTGTTTAAACGTAACCTTTTAAATTCTATTGAAAGTATTTTGAAATGCTTCTAACTCTTTGAGATGTTAAAATCATATCTTACTCAAATTTAATAAATTACATTTGCATTTTAACATTTTCCAACAACTATTTTTATCTTTTTTACAGCTTCATTAAAGACAAATCTGTGGAAAATACCGAAAACAATAGTATTTTTACACAAAATTGAATCATGAAAATCCTTATAAAAAACATTAAAGAATTACTTCAGGTACGAGAATCAGATGTTTTAATGGTTGCCGGTAAAGAAATGGCTGTTTTACCCAAAATTGATGACGCCTACCTATTAATCGAAAACAATCTAATAGCTGATTTTGGCTCGATGGATAACTGTCCACAAATTGAAGTCGACAGCATCATCAACGCTAAAGGACGAGCTGTCTTACCAACATGGTGCGACAGTCATACTCATATTGTTTATGCAGGAAACCGTGTTCAGGAATTTGTGGATCGCATCAATGGCTTGAGTTATGAAGAAATTGCCAATCGAGGTGGTGGTATTTTAAATTCAGCCAAAAAACTAAATGAAACCTCTGAAGAAGAAATCTACGAACAGTCAAAGATTCGTTTGGAAGAAGTCATGAAACAGGGTACTGGAGCAGTTGAAATCAAATCAGGCTATGGCTTGACAGTCGAAGGTGAATTGAAAATGCTTCGAGTAATTAAAAAACTATCCGAAAATTATCCCGTAGCAGTTAAAGCCACTTTTTTAGGAGCACACGCCTTCCCTACTCATTACAAAGAAAATCATTCGGCTTATATAGATTTAATCATTAATGAAATGCTTCCGAAAATTGCCGCTGAAAATTTAGCCGATTATATCGATGCCTTTTTAGAAACGGGCTATTTTTCTGTAGAAGAAACTGAAAAAATCATGGAAGCGGGAAAAAAACACGGATTAACTGCCAAAATTCATGTCAATCAATTTACAGCTATTAACGGAATTGAAGCTTGTGTTAAACACGGCGCACTTTCTGTAGATCATTTAGAAATTGTAACCGATGAAGATATAGAAGTTTTGAAAGGAAGTAAAACCATGCCTGTAGCATTGCCAAGTTGCTCTTATTTTATCAGCATTCCTTATACTCCTGCACGCAAAATGATGGAAGCTGGGCTACCATTAGCATTAGCAACCGATTTTAATCCAGGCACAACACCTTCCGGAAATATGAACTTTGTTGTTGCAACAGCGTGTATTAAAATGAAAATGACTCCAGAAGAAGCTATTAATGCAGCAACAATCAACGGTGCTTATGCCATGGGACTTTCTAACACACACGGTAGCATAACCAAGGGAAAGGTAGCTAACTTAATCATTACAAAACCATTAGTTTCTTACTATCAATTGCCTTATGAATTTGGAAGTAATTTAATTGAAGATGTAATTATAGAAGGAAAGGTATTATAAATACCTTTCCTTAATTACATTTTGGTGATGAATGCAATGTCCGGTAATGATATACCCAATTGATCTTACAGAAATTTCTTTACCATTGGCCATCCCCTTACTCAACAACATTTCTTCAGATAAGCTATCGAATAAACAGATTGTTGATTTTCTAACCATTAAAAATTCCTGAAGCAAATCGGTCATGCTTCTACGGTTAGCATCAGCAACAGGAACATAGTCGTTTTCCTCAAAACCAGCTAAAGGCGTTCGGTCAAAACGAGCCATTCTTAATGCTCTGTAGGCAAAAATACGTTCAGCATCAATTATGTGCTGTATAATATCCTTAATTGTCCATTTCTCGGGCTGATATCGGAATTCGTATTTATTTTCAGGAACAATGTTTTCAATAAAGTTGAAAAAATCATTCATGTTATCTTCTAAGCCATCCACGATATCAAGCGATTTTACCGCATTGATATAAGGCATATAATAATCAGGGAATTCTCCGGGTTGTAAGTTTTTCATGACATAAAGATAAAAAAAAAGACCTTAAAAAAGGTCTTTCATATTTTACATTTCTCTGAAAATTGTATGCATCAATCTTTTCTTGTCATTAATGCTTTCATCAAGGGAAATCATTGTTTCTGTTCTGTAAACACCATCGATGTCATCAATCATATAAATTACATCTTTAGCATGTTTTGTATCTCTTGCTCTAATTTTACAGAAAATATTGAATTTACCTGTTGTTACGTGAGCAACTGTTACATAAGGAATTTCATTGATTCTTTCTAAAACGAATTTCGTTTGAGACGTATTATTTAAGAAAACACCAACATAAGCAATGAATGAGTAACCTAATTTTTCATAATCTAATGTTAATGATGAACCTTGAATGATTCCTGCATCTTCTAGTTTCTTCACACGAACGTGAACTGTACCAGCTGAAATTAAAAGTTTTTTAGCGATGTCAGTAAATGGAATTCTTGTGTTATCAATTAACATATCCAGGATTTGGTGATCTACTTCATCTAAACGAAATTTACTCATAACGTATCTCTTTTGATTTAACTTTATTTACTATTTATGTTTGTTGTTTGTTGTTCTATTTTTTAAATTTGTAGTAAAAGTACTACAAATTTATTACACCGTTTATAAATTTTATATTATCATTTAAATAAAAATCTGCTTTTTTATTGATCTCAGGCACATTATTTGAATCATCTGTATATAATCCATACTCCCCATCATACTCCAAATGACCAATAGAACTCAGGTTTTCATCAACTTCAACAATAAACGCTTCAAATACTACTTTATTATCTTTAAGAACTTCTTTGTATTGAACGGCAAAATTAGTAATTATTTTTAAAGAATCAATTAAAAAACTAAATTTTCTATAAACAATATCGACGAACTTAATCTTATTTTGAGGAATTCTTAAATATTCGTTAATATTTTCATTAACTATATCGTTTTCGTAAATATAATGCAAACTTGTAAGTAGCGCTATAAATATGAACTGTCGCGTCTTTTCTCGCTGATAATCACCTTGAAAGTGTCCAGCTTCAAACAGAATTGTAGGCACATTAAGCGATTGAAACATATCACCAATACAGTTAATATTATAAGAATCATCAAATCTACCCACTTGATTAGGAATATGCTTCTGAAGCTCTTTATTCATCGCAACAATAACAGAAACTGCTTTCAGTCTATTCTCATTGTAATTTCTTTCCTCATCATATGCTGGAGCTAAAAAAGACACCGTAGCTGGGTTATTGGTATCGCCTGCAGCAAAAATGGTTCTTTGATCGTGAAGATTATAACAGAAATCAGGTTGGAATAAATCAAACATTTTTCGAAGCAATTGACTTTCCGGTTGAGACAAGTCAACTGAATCACGATTCAAATCCACTTCATTTGCATTCACACGCGTATACGCTTCAGCACCATCAGGATTTAAAATCGGTATACATAATAAAGTAAATCTATTTTTAAACTTAATAGCGTCTTCAGAATCCGCTTTCAGAAAATTAAACAAATCGAATAAAGCTTTAGTAGTCGTTGCTTCATTTCCATGCATTTGAGACCACATAAAAATTTTAGTGGCACCTGCGCCAATTCTAACCGAGTGAATTGATTTTCCTTTAACAGATTCACCAATAACGTCAACTTGAAAGTAACGACTTATATCATTTAATAAAGGTTCAATGTGGCCATTTGTAATATATCTTCCTGAAATTGCTTTCTCTTTAAATTGATTAAAAATTGTATTGAAATCCATTGTTTTATTCTTTTTACAAATGTAAACATCTTATTTTTTACAATTGTAAACTTAAAAAATTTAGCTATTGTTTATTATTGTAAACACTTGATATACTCTGATTACAATTGCTGTAACAGTGTATAGAGATAATAATTCACAACTTCAAATAATTAATTTAAATAACTACTTATTAAATAGTTACATTAATTTATATTAAGTATTAAATTACATTATTTTATGTATTTACATTTGTAAAATTGGTTATTTTGATCTTTTTATTTACATTTGTTAACAGGTAATTTATATACTTATTTACAATGGTAAACATCGATGATTTCATTAAGCGGCTAGAAATAATTCTCGATTATTATAGCTTATCCGCTTCTTCTTTTGCTGATAAAATTGGTGTACAACGTTCCAGTTTATCTCACCTCCTTTCTGGTAGAAATAAGCCCAGTTTAGATTTAATCCTTAAAATTGTGAATGAATTTCCAGAGGTAGATTTGTATTGGATTGTTAATGGAAATGGAAATTTTCCGAAAAGTGAATTCAAAAAAGAGGATATAACTGAGAAGCCACTTGCTCCTCTTCCATCTTTACCATTGGATACTATTTTGGATGAATCCAATAATAAAACACAAACCGATTTATTTTCTTCTCAAAATTCTTTTGAAGAAAAAAATCTCGTAAATGAAATTCCAAAAGAAATTTTCTCAAATACGCAAAATTTAGAACATACCGTCCATGATTCTGAAATTGATCAAATTGTAATTTTTTACAGAGATGGCACTTTTAAAATTTATAAAAACCAAAGGCCTTAACTATGGAATCCATAATTAAGGCCTTTTACACAAAAATTAATAACTAACAACTAACTATTTCCTAATTACATAAAGCGAAGTAACACCAGCTTCCATTCTTTCATTTATTGGTAAGGCATCTCCATTTATGGTTGGCAACTTAAATGTCAGTACTCTTCCACCACCATTCAATCTTTCAGCTATATAAATGTATTTTGTTTTTTCGTCATAGCCAACATCAACTGGATTTCCTAATTTTGAATTGGCACCATAAACTCTAATCTGATCATCCGAACTGATTGTACCCAAGTTTGCAGTTGCATCTAAAATTGTTGTGAAATTGTTGATTACTATAATACCTCCGTCACTATCTGAAGCTGCACTGCCCACATCTGTCAATATCATTCTGTTGTGTGCTTTAGAAAACGTTATTCCGTGAGTGCGAACTAAACCTTGAATTGTAACTCTTTTTGTTGGTGATATTGCACCACTTCCGTTAGAAAAGAAATTATCAAAAACCACTAAATCACTACTTAAGTCTGCTACTGCGTATAATGTTGTTCCATCCATATGAATTCCCCATACTTTAAAGTTCACAGTATACGAATTAAGTAACGTAAATCCTGAAGAAGATTTTTGATAAACAATCAATTTATTTACGTTTCCGTTTGCTGCATTTTGATCTTGAGTCACAATCACTTTATCACCAACCACAGCAATTTCACGCGCATTATTAAAATCGGAAGTACTAAAAAAGCTGAGTGTTAAATTGTCTGTACCATTTTTAACAGATTCATTAAGTCCTTTGTATAACTCCAAGCGGTTATTAGAACGAGAAGCTACAATTAGTTCATCCTGATCGCTGTTGAAGTAAACACCGTCTGAATCTGTACTGGATATACTCAATGCTCTTACATCTGAAGTAGAAGATAATAAATTTGTAAATGAAACTTTACCCGATGTATTACTCGAAGTAACTAATTTCAATTCGTCATTTGTAGAATCGTCATCATTGGAGCAAGAAACAGCTAAAAAGCCAATGATAAAAATTGGAAGAAATAGATTTTTCATAGTATATAGTTTTATAGTTATAATTACATCTACGAAAAATCTAATGATTTGGTTTTAAAAAAATTATTATTTTTATTTTGTAAAACTATTTTCAGGGACTTTACCAATAATTCCGTCGAAATGATCTTCTAAAATTTTAAAATCTTCCTCTTTATTTCCGGTAGGATACATCGTTGGGAAAACCAATACTTGTTTGTTTTTCCAATCAAAGCCGATAGGAATAATTGGCACACCTCCCTTTAAAGCTATATAGTAAAATCCAGTTCTCCATTCGGAAACTTTTTTACGAGTTCCTTCTGGAGAAATTGCCAAACGAAAAACTTCTTTCTCTTGAAAAATCTTAGCAATGGCATCTACTTTATTTTCGTTGGTAAATCGGTTTAAAGCAGTCCCTCCAACCCATTTGAAGTAATATCCGAAAGGAAATATAAATAATTCTTTTTTGGCTACAAAATTAATTTCAATTCCCATCGAACCTCTAGTGAATATGCCAATATAGAAATCGTGCCAACTGGTATGCGGTACAACCGGAAGTACACATTTTTTAATGCTGGTATCAAATTCGCCGACAATTTTCCAACCCATTAACTTGAAAAATATAAATTGGTAGAGTTTCTTCTTCATACATAAAGTTTGCTCAAAAATAGCATTATATTTACGATTAGAAAATTTGATTTATGAATTTCAAACGACTCTTGAGTTATATATTCCCAATAACTGTTTACGAAACACCTTCAGATATCAATCAAAATCTTGAAATTACTTGGAATAATGGCCAATTGGTTTTCGATTCTAAAAATACTAATTTTTCTTATGGAAGTCTGCAACGCGTAATGCGAATAGGTTTGAATCACATTGGAAAAGAAAGAGTTGCTCATTTTAAAAAGATACTTTTACTTGGTGTTGCAGGAGGAAGTGTAATCAAAACACTTCGTAACGAATATCAAAATATCGGCAAAATAACCGGTGTCGAATTAGATGAAAAAACCATCGCACTTGCTAATCAATATTTTGGTCTGAACAAAATCAAAAATCTTGAAATCATCATTGATGACGCATCTGAATATGTTAAAAAGACATCTGAAAAGTACGACTTGATTATCATAGACATTTTCCAGGATAAAATCATGCCCGATTTTCTGTTTTCTGATTCCTTCATCAGCAATACGCAGCAAATTCTAAACGATAACGGAATTGTTTTATTCAACTCAATCACCACATTAAGTGCTGATTATGATCGAAATATGAACTTTGAAAAATTAGTGCAATCCAAATTCAAAAAGGTTGCCAAACTATCACGAATTGAAGGTGATAACGAATTGTTTATTTTATCCAATTAATGTTTTAACGGTCTACGTTTAATCATTCCTCCTTTAGTGTCTTTAACGCTATTCATAACGATAAAACAATGTGGATCAATTTTTTCAATTTCGGTATTGAGCTTATTGAGTTCCAAACGGGTAATAACTGTGTAAATGATTTCGGTTTCTTTTGTTTCACCTCTTTTGCCAAATCCTCGTTGTCCGCTATAAACAGTAACTCCCCTTCCCATCACATCAATAATCATTTGCCTGATGGCATCACTGTTGGAAGATACAATCGTTACACCCATATATTCATCGATACCTTCTATAATAAAGTCTAAAGTTTTAGATGCCGATAAATAAGTAATCATCGAATATAATGCGATGTCAATTCCTAAAAAATAAGCTGCTGATGAGAATATGATAACATTAATTACAATGATAACATCGCCAATAGTTGTACCGAATTTTCTACTCAAAAAAATCGCCAAAACCTCGGTACCATCAATAACAGCACCGCCTCTTACAGAAAATCCGATTCCGGCTCCCAAGAAAAAACCTCCGAAAATAGCAACCAATAAATTATCATTGGTCACATTGGGAAAAGTAATGGTAGCCAAACAAAGTGATAAACCTCCAATCGCCAAAGCTGTCTTTATGGCAAATTGCTTACCAATAACTTTATAACCCAATAAAACAAAAGGAATATTAACTCCTATAATTAATAGGTACAACGGAATTTTAGTAATGGCCGAAATTAGCAATGAAATTCCTGTAGCTCCACCGTCAATAAAATTGTTAGTCAATAAAAATCCCTTAAACCCGAACGAAGCAGAGAAAATTCCAATACCAATTAAAATGAAATCTTTTAAACCTCGTTTTAGATTTACCACAAAATCACGTCGCTTTTTAGCAACTTGATAACGAGTTAAATCCTTATCTCCGTTTTTTGAAATAAATCGTAAAATAATACTGGTAAGGATTGACTTCATATTTTATTTGGTTTTCCATAAAAATACGAAAATCATTTTTTAAATCAAAAGCTGTTAGGTCTTATAACTTTTTTTTACTCTCCATGCCAACATCAATTCTATATTTATATATTTATCCTCTTAACTTTCTTTAATTGAAATGAAAACAATCACATCTTTTTTAATTCTATTTATACACATAACTTCTTATGCACAAGAAAGTTACAAAAAACCAATTCAAATTCAATTTGAAAGATTTTTGATTAATAAAAACACCAAAGAAGGAAATTACAGAGGTCGCAACCCCTTATCATTACTGATTTTAGAAGAGAAAGATTTAGCAAAATTCAAAAGAAACCAATCTAATGGTTTTAATCCAAAAAAATGCAATCTCAATTTTAAAGTTTCCCTTGAAGGAAAATTCTATTTCGTTAAAGGTAGTGTTGGCATTAAAAAAACAACCGTTCCTGAAGAATTGAAAGGTATACCCGAATTCGATTATGAGTATTACAACGATCAGGAGTTGATTGATTGTTTAAACGAACAATTTTTAAAATTGAATATTAAATATGTTTTTGTCCAAAATGGAATAGAAATGACCAATTTAGCCGAATTATCAGAAATTACTTTTGCAGACAATTTCTACTTTATAACTAAATAAATTATAGCATTTTTTTTGCTTTTTCAAGATCTTCAGGAGTATCAATCCCTATACTTGCATGAGTCGTCTCTATCATCCTGATTCGTTTTCCATATTCCAGGTAACGAAGTTGTTCCAGTTTTTCAGAAGCTTCCAGCGAAAGCATCGGTAAATGGTAGAAATCCATTAATGCTTCCTTTCTGAAGGCATAAATTCCAATGTGTTTCATATAGCGCACGCCTACGTTTTCTTCTCTTGGATAAGGAATCACAGAACGCGAGAAATACAATGCAAATCCTTGCTGATCAACAATAACCTTCACATTGTTAGGGTTTTCTATTTCGGATTTATCCTTAATTTCAAACATTAAAGAAGCTAAATCCACTTTTTTATCACTATCATTTCTGAAGACTTCAATCACTTTTTCCAAAGGTTCTTTATCTATAAAAGGTTCATCACCCTGTACATTGATTACTACGTCAACATCCATATTTTGAACGGCTTCAGCAATACGATCGCTTCCGCTTTCGTGTTCTTTAACACTCATGATCGCTTTACCACCATTAGCTATGATTTCTTTGAAAATTAAATCCGAATCAGTCACCACAAATACGTCATCAAATAGTTTTGTGTTCACAGCAGCTTCGTAAGTTCTTAAAATAACAGTTTTTCCTCCTAAATCCTGCAACAATTTAGCAGGAAAACGAGTAGATGCATAACGTGCGGGTATTACGGCAATGACTTTCATGTTTTTGATATTGAATTATTTTGTGACGGAAATTAGGTAGTTATTTATATTTAAAAACCATTTGGGTTGTTTTCATTTTTTTCAATTCTTCAGCTTCTTTGATTGAAAAACTTTGAAAAGTTTCTGCAGATTCAAATTCATATATTTCTACAGAATTTGTAATATAATCGGTTAAATGAGTCATACATTTATTGTTTTCAACCAATAAAGCATCTCCATATTTCAATAGAAATCCCGTTTCTTTTTTGTCTATAATAACAAAATAACTTTTGGAATTATTGTATTGATGGAAAATTGTTGAGAATTCACCGTATTTATAATCGATATCTGCCTCTTTAATCGAAGTATATAAGACAACCGATAAAGCGCCTATCAAAATTACAATCGATGAAACAATGTACTTAAACTTCATTTTTTACTTCTTATTTTTTTAAACTTTCTGTATAAATAATAAACCAAGAGCAATAAACATACTACAGCAACTATAGCTACAATCGGCAAAAAAACAGCTAATGAACTTAATGTCAAAGCAGTTCCTGTCTCGGCGGTGGAAACAATGGGATTCCCTGCTCCAGCAGTTTTCACCGAAGAAATCAAACGCGTCATACTCGTCATACCCTGCATGGCGGTAGCTGTTCCTCCACCGGCAATGATTGCCAATCCCCAAGTCAGCGCTGGGTCATAATCCAAAATGGTAGATGCCATTATTACTGTTCCTGCAATAGCTGCTAGTGGTGTTGCAATAGTATCTAATAAGTTATCAACAAAAGGAATATAATACCCAAATATTTCGGCTAACATGGCAATACCTAAAGTAATCATTACTGGTAAAGTACTAACCCATAACCAACTTTCATTTAGCTCAATTACATTAAAATAAGAAGCGGTACTCAGCACAAACAAAGGCAAAAACACCCTGAATCCTGCCGAAGCGGCCAATCCAATTCCTAAGAAAATGCTTAAAATTGTTGCTGTTGCCATATTCTAATTAGTAAAATACTCGTCTTTAAAACCTATCAAATACAACTTATCTTTTGCTCTCGTAATTGCTGTATACAACCATCTAACATAATCCCTGTCAATTCCATTGGGCAAATAAGGTTGTTCAATAAATACGGTATTCCATTGTCCTCCCTGCGATTTATGACAGGTAATAGCATAGGAAAATTTCACCTGTAATGCATTGAAATATTCGTTTTCTTTTACCTTCAGGAACTTACGGTAAGCAGCCGTTTCATTTTCATAATCTTTCATCACTTCCTGATACAACTGGTTGGATTCTTCATAAGTCAATGAAGGTGATTCACTGGTAATTGTATCCAACAATAATATCGTTTCAAAAGGTCTTTGATTTGGATAATCGATCATTCGAATGGTAACAACAGCAAACTTGAAACCGTAAATTTCTTTAATATTCCTGATGGATAAAACTTCGATAATATCGCCATTAGCAATAAAACCGGCTTCATCCGTTTCTTTCAACCAAAAATAATTATTTTTTACGACCATTAATAAATCTCCAGCGGAAAGTTCGCTTTCTTTACCTAAGATTTTAGCTCTGATTTGCTGATTGTACTGGTTTGCTCTTTTATTGGAACGTACAATAAACGTGGTATCTTCAATAGAATAATTACTATACGCCTGATTAATGGCATCCTGAATATCATAACCATCTGTTAAACGGATAATATCTTTAAATCCTTTTAATTTAAATTGGAAGTCAGTAATAAACGAATCTTTCAGTAATTCACGAAGCTCAGTCGCATTGTATAAAATCCCGGAATTTTCTTCCTGACGCATCACTTCATCTAATTCAATGGAAATGACTTCCTTATCATAATTCATACTCAACGTATCCACATTCAGTGCTGGTGAAATATCCAAATGAACTGGTGGCAACTGCGCTGTATCCCCCAAAAGTAACATTTTACAATCCTTGCCCGAATACACATAGGAAATCAAATCATCCAACAAAGAGCCGTTAGCATACATTTTTGAGTCGGAATCGGCATCAGATATCATTGATGATTCATCGACTATGAAAATGGTATTGGTATGCTTGTTGGTTTGCATCGTAAAACTCACGCCTCCGCCCTTCCCTTTTTTGGGAAAATAAATCTTTTTGTGAATGGTATGAGCGGGTTTATTGGAATAATTGGCAATCACTTTTGCAGCTCTTCCAGTAGGTGCTAACAAAACGTACTTTTTTTTAACTTCAATCAGATTGTTAACAATAGTAGAAATTACAGTCGTTTTTCCGGTTCCGGCATAGCCTTTCAGTACAAAAATTTCATTTTTATTCGGGCTGGAAATGAATTCTGCAATTTTTAAGAAAAATATGTCCTGTTTTACGGTGGGTTGAAAAGGGAAACTTTTTCGTAAAATAGTGTAAAACAGTTGTGAACTCATTGGGTAATCTTAAATTTATATTTTTCAAAGATACATAGGAAAACCGACTCGCTTGCGTAGAACCCAAAAAATATTGTAGATTTGCTCTCTAACGTCAAAATCCCAAAATGCACACGTCAAGCACGAACATTCTCGATAAAAAATACACTAAATTAGTACTTCAGATTTCATTGTCGGAAATATCGTTTTGTATTGTAGATACTTTGACTGATAAAATTGAAACCTTTGGTGATTTCCCTCTGGATAAATCGGCTAATTTCACTGAAAT
>DATEDY010000326.1:0-3233 GCA_035281405.1 Flavobacterium sp. | reverse complement strand
CTTGTAAAAGATATGGGATTAACCATAGAAGAAGTAGACAAATTAACAGGTCCGGTTATCGGTCGTCCTAAATCTGCTACTTTTCGTACCGTTGACGTGGTTGGATTAGATACTTTAGTTCACGTAGCGAATGGTATATACGAAAATTGTCCGAACGACGAAGCACACGAATTATTCAAACTTCCTGAATTCATCAATAAAATGATGGAAAACAAATGGTTAGGAAGCAAAACCGGACAAGGTTTCTATAAAAAAGAAGGAAAAGACATCCTTTCATTAGATTTAAACACATTAGAATACAGAGCAGCTAAAAAAGCATCTTTTGCAACTTTAGAGCTGACAAAAACTATCGAGAAACCTATTGATAGATTTAAAGTATTAGTAAAAGGAACAGACAAAGCAGGTGAATTCTACCGTAAAAACTTCTCAGCAATGTTTGCTTATGTTTCTAACAGAGTTCCTGAAATTACAGACGAATTTTACAAAATTGACGATGCTATGAAAGCTGGTTTCGGATGGGAAAATGGTCCTTTCGAAATCTGGGATGCCATTGGTGTTCAAAAAGGTATCGAATTAATGAAAGCAGAAGGTTATGAACCAGCAGCTTGGGTTAATGATATGATTGCTTCAGGTAATACATCATTCTATACTGTAAAAGAAGGTGCAACACATTTCTACAACATTGCTTCTAAAGCACAAACTAAAGTTCCAGGACAGGATGCATTTATCATCTTAAACAATATCCGTGAAACTAAAAAAGTTTGGGGCAATGCAGATTGTACTGTTCACAACATTGGAGATGGAATCTTAAACTTGGAATTCCATTCAAAAATGAATACGATTGGTGGTGGCGTAATAACAGGTATTAACAAAGCTATTGACTTAGCCGAAAAAGAATACAACGGATTAGTGATAGGCAATCAGGGAACAAATTTCTCTGTTGGTGCTAACATCGGAATGATTTTCATGATGGCAGTAGAACAAGAATATGATGAGTTAAACATGGCTATCAAAATGTTCCAAAACACTATGATGCGTGCACGTTATTCTTCAATTCCTGTAATTGCTGCACCACACGGAATGACTTTAGGTGGTGGTTGTGAACTTTCAATGCATGCTGACAAAGTAGTCGCTGCCGCAGAAACTTACATCGGATTAGTTGAATTTGGTGTTGGTGTAATTCCTGGTGGTGGTGGTTCTAAAGAAATGGCTTTAAGAGCTGCTGACACATTCCGTAAAAACGATGTTGAATTAAACGTTTTACAAGAATATTTCTTGACTGTAGGTATGGCTAAAGTAGCCACTTCAGCATACGAAGCATTCGATTTAGGTATTTTACAAAAAGGAAAAGACGTTGTAGTAGTTAATAAAGATCGTCAGATTGCTGAAGCTAAGAAACATGCATTACTTATGGCTGAAGCAGGATATACACAACCTGTTCACCGCAAAGACATCAAGGTTTTAGGAAAACAAGCCTTAGGTATGTTCTTAGTAGGAACTGACCAAATGGTTGCAGGACAATACATTTCTGAACACGATCAAAAAATTGCTAACAAATTAGCTTATGTGATGGCTGGTGGAGATTTATCTGAACCAACCTTAGTGACTGAACAGTATCTATTGGATTTAGAAAGAGAAGCTTTCTTATCACTTTGTACCGAAAGAAAAACATTGGAGCGTATCCAATTTATGTTAACTAAAGGAAAACCTCTAAGAAATTAAAAATTATAAATTTTTGCAAAAAATTTAAAATGTCCATATGAAAACAGCATATATAGTAAAAGGATATAGAACAGCCGTTGGTAAGGCACCAAAAGGATTGTTCCGTTTCAAAAGACCTGATGAATTGGCCGCTGAAACCATCGAGTACATGATGGCACAATTACCTGGTTTTGACAAAACAAGAATTGATGACGTAATGGTAGGAAATGCCATGCCGGAAGCTGAGCAAGGACTAAACGTAGGTCGCTTAATTTCATTAATGGGATTAAAAGTGGATGATGTTCCTGGTGTAACCGTAAACCGTTACTGTGCATCAGGTTTAGAAACTATTGGTATGGCTACGGCCAAAATCCAATCAGGAATGGCACATTGCATTATTGCCGGAGGTGCAGAAAGTATGAGTTATATTCCAATGGGAGGTTACAAACCAACTCCGGATTATAAAGCTGCTGCTGCCGGTCACGAAGATTATTACTGGGGAATGGGTTTAACAGCTGAAGCTGTTGCAAAACAATTCAATGTTTCCCGCGCAGATCAGGACGAATTTGCTTATCAATCTCACATGAAGGCTTTAAAAGCTCAGGCTGAAGGCAAATTTGACGCTCAGATTGCTCCTATCACTGTTGAGCAGACATTCTTGAATGAAGCTGGTAAAAAAGAAACCAAATCATATACGGTAACTAAAGATGAAGGACCAAGGGCCGGAACTTCCGTGGAAGCATTATCAGGATTGAAACCTGTTTTCGCTGCCGATGGTTCGGTTACAGCAGGTAACTCTTCTCAAATGAGTGACGGTGCCGCTTTCGTTTTAATCATGAGCGAAGAAATGGTAAAAGAATTAAACCTTGAACCAATTGCACGTTTGGTAAACTTTGCCTCGGCAGGTGTTGAACCAAGAATCATGGGTATCGGTCCGGTTAAAGCAATTCCAAAAGCTGTACAACAAGCTGGTTTAAAAATTTCTGATATCGAATTATTTGAATTAAACGAAGCATTTGCTGCACAATCATTAGCAGTAATCCGTGAATTAGACTTAAATCCGGAAATCATCAATGTAAATGGTGGAGCTATTGCTTTAGGTCACCCACTGGGATGTACAGGAGCTAAATTATCCGTTCAGTTATTCGACGAAATGAAACGTCGTGGTAACAAATACGGAATGGTAACTATGTGTGTAGGTACTGGTCAGGGAACTGCTGGTATATTTGAATTATTATAAGAATCAACAAAGAACAAAATACAAAAAGAGTTATGGAAGATATTACAAGAGGAGGTCAATTCCTTGTTAAAGAAACTAAATGTGAAAATATTTTCACACCTGAGGATTTTTCGGAAGAGCAAATCATGATGCGTGATACCGTTAAAGAATTTGTTGACAAAGAACTTTGGGCTCACAAAGAAAAATTTGAAAAGAAAGATTACGCATATACTGAAGAAACCATGCGTAAAGCTGGTGAATTAGGATTATTAGGTGTTGCTGTTCCTGAAGCTTACGGCGGATTAGGAATGGG
>DATEDY010000325.1:0-2352 GCA_035281405.1 Flavobacterium sp. | reverse complement strand
AAAAAATAGGGTCATTTTTTTCTGCCATAGATAGTCCAGAAAAAAATTAGTCAAAACGTAATTTTTTTTCACTTTTTAGTTGTTTGGTTATTGTTTTTTAGAAATTTTGTGAAAAATATTAAAAAATATTCAAGGTATTTTAGCTAAATCGATAAAAAGCATAAAAATTCGATTAAACTCAAAAAACGTCGACGAATTGCAATTTTAATTACTTAACAAACTAGAAGCCTAAGTGTTATTGTAAAAAAAAACCTTCAAAATTTGAAGGTTTTTTATTTTTACAAAAAGGTCTTTTTTTAGTAGACAACTTTTTTGGTTATTACTGTTCCATTATCTAAAGTTACTTTTACCAAAAGAACATTGGTTGTTGGTTTCAATTGATTAATAATAACTTGTTTTTGCTGAATATCATTCATTTCTAATAGTTTCTTGCCAACTATGTCGTATACAGTGATATTGTTGATGGAAAGTTTTGCTGATTCGACATTTAAAGTGTTGGTTGCGAATATCTTAATGTCGTTTACATATACATTGTCGTCATCTGATAAAGTCTGATTTACAAATTTTAAAACAAAACGATTGTTATCTCTTCCCTGATTAGCGGTGAAGGTGTAAGGACTCGTTTTTATGTTGTGAACGATATGTAATAATTTATCTTCAATTAATATGTCTTGATTGCTTCCGCTGAATAATCCGTCTAAAGCACCAATGCCTATTTTGTATTCCCCATTTTGAGCGATATTGATTCCAAGATCAACAGTGTCATTAATATTAAATGGCAATGCTTTTCCTTGAATTAACTGCATTTCATTGTTTAGTAATGAGTAGATGTTGAAGTTTAATTTTTCGCTTCCCACGGCATCATACAAACGATCTTTTTCATCAGTAGCACCTTCGATGTATCCTATTAAAGTACGTCTGTTGCTATTGTCGGTAGTTTTGATGATGTCTAGCCAGATTCTGTTGTGTTCAGGTTCTGGAGAATTCTGTGTGCTGTCTGAAGATCTGTAAAATTGTGAATTGCTATATGCAGCACTTCTCATACTGTTATTGAAAGTCACATTTTCAGTTGTTGCTGCCGATGTATGATTCATTAAAACAAAGAACCCTTGTCCGGAACCGATATAACCATTGAATACTCCGGGTCCTGAAGATGCTCCAGATGCATTGTATGTTATATAATCAGCAACAGAATAGTTGTAAACGTAATTGGCATAGAAAGGATCTACTGATGAAACTGGTAGTGTTCCATGAGTCCATAAATTGATAAATCCTGCTATATTAGTATTGGCATTCAAGAAATCAATTGCTCTAATAGAAGATGGATATGGATTTCCAACTAAATTCCAGTTGTCATCATTAGCAGTTACTAACGTTGTTGTTGGTCCTGCATAACTAGCTCCATTGTATGTGCTTCTGGATATTGGAGTTGTTATAGTGCCGTTATTCGGAACTCCTGTGAAAGTTGCAGTATAATTTGCTGCAACAGATTGTGAATAAGCATTCGGACCACGAACAATATATCCCTTACCGGTAACCATGTTTTCAGATGTGCCCGACCATTTCCCAAAATTACTTGCGTAACTTGTTGTAGTGGTAGGAAGCCATTTGTAAATATAACTTCCGCTCGTACCTGGAGAAATTGAACCGACTGCAAAGTTAGCGACAGGTGAAGCCCAATACACATAATCCTGTTGTCTAATGTTTGCGGTTCTTTGTGCATTAACACTTCCTGTATTAGCAACGTTGCTTGTTTGTACTAAGCTAGCATTGTTTCGGATATTGAAAACTCCCGAAGCATTTACAGTGATTTCATCAGTAACGGTTAAATTATTAGATGATTGCAATTCTAAATTTCCGGTTGATTTAACGGTAACGTTTTTTGCAAAAGCGTTATATCCACTTCCAGTAATCTGAGTAGTATTTGGAATTACAACACAGTTTGAAGCAGTTGGTACTCCGTTTGGCGCCCAGTTGCTGGCGTCACTCCACAATTGTGAGCTGGCTCCAGTCCACGTTTTGGTATTATTAGTAACATTGATATTTTTAACCACAGAACATCCATTTGACAACGTAGCCGTGGCGTTAAATGACCATGATGGACTATTTAGTTGTGTAGCATTTGGTTTTACATAAATTGTGGACACGCTTTGCGCAACATAAGGAATTGTGCAAGCTGCATCTGTATAGGCATCAACACCGCCACTCCAAGTAAAAGTTGTATTTAAAGGTTTTATTCCTGAAAGTCTTATGTTGTCAATTGCCCATCCGTCGTCAAATTGAGCAGTGTAAACAAAACGGAACTGTAAACTTGTGTTTGCTGGAAGTGCATAAGCATTAAGATTTACCGTT
>DATEDY010000324.1:0-4001 GCA_035281405.1 Flavobacterium sp. | reverse complement strand
TAATCAAGTATATGAATGGCTGTGGCAGAAACGTGCCCACACTTTTGAGGATATGACAAATATTTCAAAAGAAACGCGTGCCATGTTAGAAGCTAATTTTGTGATTAATCATATTAAAGTGGATACGATGCAGCGTAGTAGCGACGGCACTGTTAAAAACGCTGTACGATTGCATGATGATTTGATCGTGGAATCTGTTTTAATACCTACAGAAACAAGAACCACAGCCTGTGTGTCCAGTCAGGTGGGATGTAGTTTGGACTGTAATTTTTGTGCCACAGCCAGACTGAAACGTATGCGTAATCTGAATCCGGATGAAATTTACGATCAGGTGGCTGCTATTGACAGTGAAAGTCGTTTGTATTATAATCGTCCGCTTTCTAATATCGTCTTCATGGGAATGGGAGAACCATTGATGAATTATCCGAATGTGATGAAAGCGATTGATAAGATAACTTCTCCGGAAGGATTAGGGATGTCACCGAAACGTATTACCGTTTCTACATCGGGAGTTTCTAAAATGATCAAAAAAATGGCAGATGATGAGGTAAAATTCAAGTTGGCTGTTTCTTTGCATTCTGCGATTGAAGAAACCAGAAACCAAATCATGCCTTTTACTAAAAGTTTTCCATTGCCCGAATTAAGAGAAGCATTGGAATATTGGTACAGAAAAACGAAAAGTAAGGTTACCTATGAATATGTAGTTTGGAAAGGAATCAATGACGATAAAAAATCAATCGATGCTTTGGTGAAGTTTTGTAAACATGTGCCTTGTAAAGTGAATTTGATTGAATACAATCCTATTGATGACGGCGAGTTTCAACAGGCTTCACCGGAAGCAATTGATAATTATATAAAAGCATTGGAAGCTAGTGGTGTTGTTGCTAAAGTGCGCCGAAGCCGTGGCAAAGATATTGATGCCGCTTGCGGGCAATTGGCCAATAAAGAGATATAAAAAAGTCCCACAACAGTGGGACTTTTTTTGTTATAAGGTTATAATCCTAATTTCTCCATTGATAGTAAGTGTAGCCTGATTGTCACATTCTCCGTTACCAAAATCTAAAGTTGCTTGACTATTGTTTTTAGTAAATGTGATTATGCCTTGTACATAGTAATGGCAATTTCCGGTTTTTTTTAACGCTGTTGTTATTGCAGCACTAATTGTTCCGTTTGGCGATGTGGTAGTCCAATTACCGGTAACTATACGAACATCATCACTTCTAACATTTGGTGTGTCATAGCCTTCTGTCCATTCTGTAACTCTTACCCCAGTTCGGGTATAAGTGTCCCCATTTCCTAGTGTTAAGGTTAAATTGGTGTTGAATGACCATTCTGGATGGCCATTGGCATTTGCTCTTGTCCAAGTTAGTGTTCTGTTTCCGTTTAGCTGAATATTGTTGTGGTAGAAGTTTTCAAAAGTAAAAGAAATCACTTTCGTTTGAGCTTGAAAATCATTGGAAAAACTAATGATGATTTTCCCTTTTACAACATTTCCATTGGATAAAGTACAACCTTCTGTTCCAAAATCGATGGTCGAAGTCCAAGTTGTACCATTTAAAACAGAAGTAATTGTCGCGCATGAAGGTAAATAGAATGAAGCATCTGCATTTGTTCTGGAAATAAATCCTGATTGAATTAAATATTGACCTTCGATAATATCATCAACATCGTTCATGGAAGCATCTATTTTACTTTCATTAGCAATGTCCTCACTTGTAATTCGACTAGCTGATTGCTGACTGTCTTCCGAACATCCAATCAAAAACGAGCCTATTACAATGATAAGGGTTAAAATCTTTGTTTTAATTGTGTAGTAATTTAATAGTCAATTACTTATAACGAATAATATGAGGTTATTATTTTGATGTATTGTGTTTTATTTAATATATTCCATAAAAAAAGTCCCACTTTTAAGTAGGACTTTTTGTGGACTATTTTTTTTAAACTAGTTGCCTATTACAATGGTATATTCTACACCATCAATAGTCAAAATAGCAGTGTTGTCACAATCTCCATTTCCATAATTCAATGTAGCTGTATGGTTGTTTCTTGTGAATGTAATTAATCCTTGAACAATTAATGGTTTGTGTAATGCAGCGCAGCTCATTTTAATTATTAAAGGGTTGTCAGGGCTGATGGTAGCTGTTTGTACACTTGAATTAGGGAATGTGGTTGTCCAGCTTCCGTTTACTTTATATACATTGTTTGTCCAGTTGTCATCACCATAGCCGGAAACAAATTCTCTTGTTCTTTGTCCTACTCTTCTAATAGTTGCTCCATTAGGGAACGTAGCGGTCATGTCCATATTCATGGTGATAACCGGTAGGCTAGGAGTGTTTGTAGTTGCTGCTGACATTGTTCTAGTGAATGATTTGTTGCCATTGAATTTTATTTGATTGTGATAAAAATTCACAAATTCATAATTGATCGTGTGTGAGGTCGCACTTGGTTGATATACGAAAGTAATAATGATTTTTCCTCTTAAAACATTTCCGTTAGCTAAAGTACATCCATCTCCAAAGTCAATGGTTTTGGTTACTGTAGTCCCAGGTGTAATCTGTGTTCCAAATGCAGGAACTCTGGTAATGGTCGCGCAGGAAGAAAAAGTTGAAGTTGGAGAATCAACAGAGCGTCCGTTTGTGCTGTTGGCATAGGTTAGTGCCTCTTGTTCAGCAACGATATCAGATATGTCATCATTAGCGATATCGATTTTTGCGTTCATAGCAGCTTCATCGGTTGTGATGGCTTGTTGGTTTTCCATCGATTCTTCTTTTGTACAGCTAAAAAAAGCTATCGACAAAAGGGTTGATAAAATTAAAATTTTAGCTTTCATAATTTTAAGAATTTTTTAAGATTTGAGAATTAGACAATTACAATGCCAAAAGGTTTAATCAAATATAAAAAAATATTTCAATTTTGAAAATTTTCAACTTAAATGCTATCTTTGGCTTTCGATGGATATTACTTCGCAAATAAAAAAGCCCATTATTGATGAGATGGAACTTTTCGAGAGAAAGTTTCACAATTCAATGTCTTCTAAAGTAGCGCTTTTAAACAGAATCACTTATTATATCGTAAACAGAAAAGGGAAGCAAATGCGGCCTATGTTTGTTTTCTTAACAGCGAAAATGATTTCTGGTGGTGAAGTGTTGGAAAGAACCTATCGTGGCGCCTTGGTTATCGAATTAATTCACACGGCAACGTTGGTTCATGATGATGTGGTGGATGATAGTAATCGCCGTCGCGGTTTTTTCTCTATTAATGCACTTTGGAAAAATAAAATTGCCGTATTGGTAGGCGATTATCTTTTGTCTAAAGGATTGTTGCTTTCTATTGACAATGGCGATTTTGATTTATTGAAAATTATTTCGGTGGCCGTTCGTGAAATGAGCGAAGGTGAATTACTGCAAATTGAAAAGGCACGTCGTCTCGATATTACAGAAGATGTGTATTACGAAATTATCCGTCAGAAAACGGCAACTTTGATTGCTGCTTGTTGTTCCTTAGCCGCTTGTTCTGTCAAGCCGGATGATTCGGAATTGACTGAACGTATGCGGAAATTTGGTGAACTTATTGGTATGGCTTTTCAAATCAAAGATGATTTATTCGATTATTCCGAAGAAGCCATCGGCAAACCCACAGGAATTGATATCAAAGAACAGAAAATGACTTTGCCTTTAATCCATGTTCTAAATAATTGTTCGGAAAAGGATAAGAAATGGTTGATCAATTCAATTAAAAACCATAATAAGGATAAAAAGCGCGTCAAAGAGGTTATCGCTTTTGTAAAAAACAACAACGGTCTGGCATATGCCGAACAAAAAATGATTCAATTTCAGAAAGAAGCACTACAATTAATCGAATCATTCCCAAATTCTTCCTACAAAGAAGCCTTGATTTTAATGGTGAATTACGTGATTGAAAGAAAAAAATAAACTTTTTTTTCAACCCCATGCAACCATTTTGAATCGAGATTCGTCTATGCTAATAGAAGACGGTAT
>DATEDY010000323.1:0-6290 GCA_035281405.1 Flavobacterium sp. | reverse complement strand
TGTCCAGTCTTTTTTAAAATACTATTTTTGAATCAATCGATATAATAAATTATGACGCACCTTTTAGCTATTGTTTGGAATCCTTCGGAAGGAATACAAATTGGTTCTTTCACGCTCCGCTTTTACAGTTTAATGTTTGTTGTTGCTTTTGCTTTAGGATGGTACTTAATGTCTCCTATTTTCAAACGCGAAAATGAACCTCAGGAAAAATTAGACTCTCTTTTTGTATATATGGTTATTTCCATATTGTTAGGAGCGCGTTTAGGACATGTCCTTTTTTATCAGTCGGAATTAATCCTGAAAGATCCACTAAGCGTTATATTGCCTTTCCAATTTGTTCCCGAATTTAAATTCTCCGGTTTCCAGGGATTAGCAAGTCATGGTGCAGCTATTGCAGTAATTATTGCCATGTACTTATACAAAACACGCATCCTGAAACGCTCGTATCTATGGATCTTGGACCGTATTGTTATCCCGGTAGCATCAGGAGCTATATTCGTACGTTTGGGCAACTTCTTCAACTCGGAAATTTACGGACCGGTAACTTCAGGAGATAAGTTTTATGCCGTGAAATTTATTCGTGATGACGAGTTTTGGCAAGACAGAAATATTTATGATATCACAAAAACCAATGATCTAAACAAAGCATACGATTTAATACAAAACGACCCTCGTTTCATCAATACTTTAAACGAAATCCCTTTCAGACACCCAGCTCAATTGTATGAAGCAGTAGGCTACGTATTTGTATTTGCTCTTTTACTTTATATGTACTGGAAAACAGATGCACGTCAGAAAACCGGTTTACTATTCGGAACTTTCTTAGTGACTTTATTCTCTATCCGTATTTTAGTAGAATCTGTAAAAGAAAGCCAAGGCGGATTTGAAAACGTACTGGGTTATTTAACAACTGGACAATGGTTAAGTATTCCTTTTGTCATAGTAGGTATCTATTTAATCTTCAAAGCCAAAAAAGAAACCGTATAACATAAAACAAAACATCATAAGACAAAAAAAGAGCTCCAAATGGAGCTCTTTTTTTATATCGATCATTTTTTTTATTCTTCAATCGGTTTTGGTTTTTCAACAGGTACCGTTTCCGTACTTGCAGGAGTAACTGTTTCTGTTGCCGCTGGTTCCTGATATACCGGCGCTGATGATTTAGCAAATGCCCCATAACGTTGCTGTACTTTATCCCAGTTCACCACACTAAAGAAGGTATTGGCATATTCTCTTTTCTTATTTTGAAACTTCAAATAGTAGGCATGTTCCCAAACATCTAAATTCAATAAAGGCACTCCTACAATTCCTAACCCTTTCATTTGTGGTGCATCATTATTAGGTGTAGTGATAATTCTCAATCGCCCATATTTATCAGATAACAACCAAGTCCATCCTGAACCATTCAATTTCACAGAAGTCTCCGAAAACTGGCGTACAAACTCACCATATGATCCAAAGTCGCGATTGATAGCTTCTAACAATTCCCCTTCAGGTTCACCACCGGCTTTGGGTGCTATTCCTTCAAAGAAGAAATTATGATTATAAACTGCGCCCGCATTATTCCGAACTTCAACATCAGAAAAATTAAGGTTCTTAAGAATTGGTTCTAACTCTAATACTTCATATTTAGTCCCAACCACTACTTTATTCAAAGCATTCACATAAGGAAGCAAATGTTTGGAATAATGCAATTCTGTGGTTGCTCCATCAAAATGAGGTTCTAAGGCTCTGTAATCAAACGGAAGTTCGTAGAGTTGGAAAGCACCTTCGTTTGCTTTTAAATCGCTTGGCTTTCCTCCTTTTTGCTCTACAGCTACAATAGGTGTTGCAGGCACATCAACAACTTCAACCAAAGTGTCTTTCTTACAAGAAATAACAGTTAAAGCTATGACAGGGAAAAGTATCAGTTCTTTTTTATTCATCTTTTTTGGGTAATTTCATTGATTAAATCAATATAAGCCTGTTTTGCTTCGTCTTCAGATAAATGACTCACCTGCAGCCATGCATTCAGCTTAAAAGCATCAATAACATCATGTGCTGAATAATTAATACTTCCAATATTACCAAAAGCTGCCTGTTTATAAAAAGCGTATAAACGAAGCATAATATCTTGAGGAAGCGAATCCTGCTCCATATTTGAAGCTATTTCAAAAGCTTCTTTAAATCGAGTATCTAAATCTTTTTCAGACATATATTAAGCAAGCGCAATAATTGTTTGGTTTCCTATTGCTGTCTCTTGTAACTTAACATTTACTTTAGTTCCAATAGGTAAGTAAATGTCCACTCTTGAACCAAATTTAATAAATCCGGCATCAGTTCCCTGAATTACTTGAGTTCCTTCTTCAGCATAATTAACAATGCGTTTCGCAAGAGCACCCGCAATTTGACGGTACATGATTTCGCCAAAAACCTTATTTTCAATTACCACAGTAGTTCTTTCATTTTCTGTACTAGCCTTCGGATGCCAAGCCACTAAATACTTACCTGGATGGTATTTACTGTACTTCACTAAACCCGAAACTGCATAACGTGTTACATGAACATTAATAGGTGACATAAAGATGGATACCTGCAGTCTCTGATCCTTAAAATATTCCGGTTCAAAAACCTCTTCGATAACCACTACCTTACCGTCAACAGGAGCTACTATCTGATTATCATTAGGCGCAATGGTACGGTTAGGATTTCTGAAGAATTGCAAAATCATCACAAAGAAAAAAAGCAGCACCAAATGCAATGCCAGTCGCAACCATGATAATTCAACTAATTTATCCACTAACAACAAACCAACAACAAAACTCATTGTGGCAATTAAGATGATTTTAAAACCTTCTTTATGAAACATATTCTAAAATTTTAAATAATAAAAAAACAAATGGAGCTACAAATATAATACTATCCAATCTATCATAAACACCGCCGTGTCCCGGCATAATATTACCGCTATCCTTAACATTAGCCAAGCGTTTGAACTTTGACTCAACTAAATCTCCAATAGTACCAAAAATACTTACAATAACCGCAATGATCATCCATACCATAAACGAGTGAGAAGTTACATAATACTGACTGATGATTACTCCTGCCAATATGGCAAAAAACATCCCTCCAATAAATCCTTCAATCGTCTTTTTAGGTGAAATTCTTTCAAACAACTTGATTTTACCCATGGATTTACCAACCAAGTAAGCAAAAGTATCATTCGTCCAAATCAGTATAAAGATACCAATAATTATTGAAGGAATAAAGTCACTTTTCACAATAGGCAGTTTTGTGATACATACAAATGAAAACACAATATAACCCGTTAGAGTAGCCCAATTGGATTGTTGAAACTGTTTCTGATGTTTAGCAAAAAGCCAAACGGTCAGTAATATTAATGTCAATACTGATACAACAGCCACTGCATAATCAATAAAAACCGAAGTAGTGAAAACAGAAAAATTAATAAAAATAATTGTAGATGCTATAATAGCCAACAACTTAGGTAATTTAACCAAACTGGCAAATTCATTTACGGTTTGCAACATGAATAAACCGAAGAGGATTAAAAAGGATTCTCTTGAAAAAAGTGTAGCAGATATTAAAATCAAAATATAAACTAATCCTGATAATGAACGTATTACATTTTCATTCATTTTATAAATCCTCAAGTAGTAACAGATATAAATTCTTTGGAGAGCTTCCGTAGTGCAAAAAGTCTTCTTCTTTTGCCTTTTCGAAGTATTTTATGGTAGTGATATTCGTAGGGTAATCGGTAGTGTAACGTTTTTTAATTTCTCTCAGTCCGTCGCTTTTTCCAAGCACAATCTGACTTGTAGAAGCTACAACAATAATATTCAATGGCAATTCCGCAGCTTTCTTTTGTTTGATTTGTGTAGAAGAAAACATAATCGAACCTTCTTCAGCAACTAAACTTTCACAACTGGTAAGGAAGAACTTTGGATCAGAAGTGTTTTGGTATAAAATATTATTATCCTCTAACATCTTGAATAATCGTGGCTCGATGCACATAGCTTCCGATTCGAACCAATCATTCTCCTCCATGATATTTTCAAATTGTTCATTCAGTTCAGCAATATTTTCACAGTACAAAAACTTCCCGCCATTCTTCTTAAAATTGTGCGTGAACTGTTCATCCACTGGAAGTTGTGCGTTTACATCTTGGAAAGGATTATAATCGTTGTCGTTTGCTTCTCCTGAAGCGTCACTGCTAGTGCCAAATATTTTTCTAAAAATACTCATCTAATGCTATAAAATGTGCGAAGTCATTGATTCAACAATCAAAGATAAAAAAATCTTAACCTAATTTTCCAATCAGATTAAGATTTTTACTGTTTTTATTAACGAAGTTTTTAACAATTATTCTCCGAAAATTTCTTTTTCAAAAGGTCTTCTTCCAAATATGTTTTCCAAATCATCTTTGAAGATCACTTCCTTTTCAATTAAAATGTCCGCAAGTTGCTCTAACTTATCTCTATTCTCTTGTAAAAGCTTGATTGCTCTTTGGTATTGTGCTTCAATAATCAATGAAATTTCCTGGTCAATGGTACGAGCAGTTTCTTCAGAATAAGGCTTAGAGAAATTGTAATCCGTTTGTCCGGAAGAATCATAATAAGTGATATTTCCTAATTTCTCGTTCAATCCGTACACAGTAACCATTGCACGTGCCTGTTTAGTTACTTTTTCCAAATCACTCAAGGCACCAGTCGATATATTATCAAAGATTACTTTCTCTGCAGCACGACCACCCATAGTGGCACACATTTCGTCTAACATTTGATTCGGACGTACAATCTGACGCTCTTCTGGCAAATACCAAGCAGCTCCTAAACTTTGACCACGCGGGACTATTGTTACTTTAACTAATGGCGCTGCATGTTCTAACATCCAACTCACAGTTGCATGACCTGCTTCGTGAATCGCAATAGCTCTTTTTTCTTCCGGAGTGATGATTTTATTTTTCTTTTCCAATCCACCAACAATCCTGTCAACTGCATCAAGAAAATCCTGTTTATCTACAGCAGCCTTATTATTTCTAGCTGCAATTAATGCTGCTTCGTTACAAACATTGGCAATATCTGCACCTGAAAACCCAGGTGTTTGTTTCGCTAAGAAATCAGTATCTAAGTTTTCCACTTTTTTAAGCGGAGCCAAATGCACTTCAAAAATTTCCTTACGCTCACGAATGTCCGGTAAATCCACATAAATCTGTCTGTCGAAACGACCCGCACGCATTAATGCTTTATCTAACACATCAGCTCTGTTAGTAGCCGCTAAAACAATTACACTGGTATCTGTACCGAAACCATCCATTTCGGTCAGCAATTGGTTCAATGTATTTTCACGCTCATCATTAGAACCTGAAAAATTATTCTTTCCACGAGCACGACCCACTGCATCTATTTCATCAATAAAAATAATGGCAGGTGATTTCTCTTTAGCTTGTTTAAATAAATCACGAACTCTAGAAGCTCCAACTCCAACGAACATTTCTACGAAATCAGATCCTGACAATGAGAAGAAAGGTACTTGTGCTTCTCCTGCGACTGCTTTAGCCAACAACGTCTTACCTGTTCCCGGAGGACCAACTAACAAAGCTCCTTTAGGAATTTTACCTCCCAAATCAGTATATTTTTTAGGATTCTTAAGGAATTCAACAATTTCCTGAATTTCTTCTTTTGCTCCTTCAAGACCTGCTACATCTTTGAACGTCGTTTTTACATCGTTTTTTTCATCAAAAAGCTTTGCTCTTGATTTTCCGATACTAAAAATCTGACCACCTCCACCTCCGGCACTTCCTCCAGACATACGGCGCATCATGAAAATCCAGAAACCAACCAAAATTATGATAGGAAGCAGATTGAATAACAAATCAGTAAAATCACTTGATGTTTTAAAATCGTAAACATTAAGTTTCTTATTTGATTTTGCATCTTTTAATGCCTTCAAAAACTCACTATCCTGATCACTTACCTCAAAAACATAATGAGGTCCTACATTAGGATTATTAAGCAAATCTGTTTTGGGAATCTTTTCATGAACTTTTTGCTTTAAAGCCTCAGGTTTCAAGAATACTTCAGCTGTTTTTTTATTATAAACAATAACTTTATCAACTTGTCCTGAATCTAAAAATTCATTAAAACTTGATATTGTTGTTTTCGAAGGCTCAACCCAGCGTGATTGTCCTGAAATCCACATAGCAACAAAGATGACCCCAATAATGCCATAAATCCACCATGGATTGAATTTAAAATTATTTTGCTTTGTTTCTTTTGACATAGCTA
>DATEDY010000322.1:0-7874 GCA_035281405.1 Flavobacterium sp. | reverse complement strand
CAGCATAAAAACAATCAGGGAAAATAATGCACCTTCCCTGATCATTAAAGCATACTATAGCCCTACATCTCCAACGGTGATGTCACATTTTGAAGCACAACATCCGCTATCTTCTTCAACAATAGCAGTGAACTCATTTCTCACTTGTAACTCCTCGATTGAAAACCCTTTTAATACATCTGAATTTTTCATAGTTTTGTTTTTTATTAAATTAATTACAGTCATCCCTTTGTGTCTTCGAAAACATTTTTAAAGGTTTGGCTGTTTTTTTATTACCGGTTTACTCATTTACTGTTTTACCAACCGGTTTCAGATAAAACAGTTTCTTCTTCTATTTCGGCATACAAGATCCATTTCCTATTGCATTTTTTCTATTGGAACACACAAACCGCAATTACTGATCAGATAATATTTTACTTCTTTTTCGTTTAAAAACCCGGCGAAAAAAAAATGAAAAGACCGCCGGACATTCACTAAAACTGATGAGACAAATCTATACGGGCTTTTAGAGTATTGCAAATGAACTAATCTGGAATTCATAAATTCCGGGTTGTGATTTATGAATTTGGACTAGTTCTACACTTTGGAACCATTGAAAATAAAGGGATTTGTTTTATGTTTATAAACAAGAAAAATCCCACATATTTTATTATTTTCGTCGTATTATAAACTCCATGAAGTATGAAAAAAGCCGTATTAATTATATTTTACTTGATATTTTCTATTGCAAATACAACATTTTCACAAACTAACAGTACTAAATTCCAACATTTATCTTACGATGAATTAAAAAGACAGTATTTTGAAGTTGTAAAAACAGATAAGGAGAAAAGGGAATTAGCTGGTCACTATATACAAAAAGGGAGAAAAGAAAATGACCCAATAAGAATTGCCAGAGGTTATTATTACACCGGCTTACTTTTCTACGAAAACAATCCACTAAAAGCAATCCAATTTTTAGACAGTGTTATTAAGTACTCTAAAATAAAAAGCAACAAAAATTTCCCTTTGTCAGCTTATCGAGAAAAAGCCTATATGTTACGAAAGCTTTATAGATATGAAGAAGCCATAGAAAATTATAATCTCGCGGAAAAACTCGCAAAGAAAACAAACCTTAATTTTTACTATAAAATAAGATTAGATATTGCTGCATTAAAATCAGAAGAATTAAGTCAGGTAAATGAGGCTTTACCTATTTATAGAGAATGTTATAATTATTACAAAACTAAAGATACCCGGAGCAAAGATTACACCTATTGTTATAATCAGACTTTATTTGCACTTGCTGATGCACATAAAACACTACACGATACTGATTCAACCACATATTACAACCAAGTGGGTTATAAAAATTCCACAGAAATTAACAATGAAGAATCCAAATATCTATTTGTTTTAAATGAAGGAGCCAACCTCGTACTGAAAAAAAAATATTTGATTGCAATTGACAGTATTAGAATAGCGATTCCTAAAATGGTTCACTATAATAACAATATTAATACAATAGCTGCATACTATTATTTGGGCAAGGCATACGAAGGTCTAAATAATAAAAGTGAGGCTTTAAAAAGTTACATTCGTGTCGATTCCATCTATCAAAAAACCAAGGAAATCTATCCGGAATTCATTGATGGTTATAAATTTCTAATTGATTATTACAAATCTACAAGCAATCACAAACAACAGCTGAAATACTTGAATATCCTAATGCGAATTGACAGCATCCATCAGAAAAGATACAGAAATCTAGATAAAATTATTCAAAAAAAATATGAAATACCTCAGCTGCTGACTAATAAAGAAAAAACAATATCTGTGTTACAGGGAAAAAATAAAATCTCATTATGGCTTATCTCTATTTTATTTCTTATCACAATAACTCTATCAATATATCTGGGCTATATAAAGAAACAAAAAATCAAATACAAAGACCGATTTGAAAAAATCATAGCTGAATATAACTCCAACAAATCTCAAAACTCTGGTAGTGAAATTATCTCTGAAAATAACGAAAGTAAAGCTGAAAAAATTGACATAAACGAATCTGTCATTGATGAACTCTTGCAAAAATTACAACAATTTGAAAACAAAAAAAGATACCTTGACCCTGAGATTTCTTTATTGTCCCTTTCTGATAAATTTGAGACAAACACCCGCTATCTCTCAAAAATAATCAACGAGCATAAAAACAAAAATTTCGTACAGTATATAAACTGTTTACGAATTGATCATGCCATAAAAGAGCTACAGGAAAAATCCAAATTAAGAAAATATAGTATTAACGCCCTAGCTGGTGAGTTTGGTTTTAAAACAGCTGACTCTTTTTCAAAAGCCTTTTTAAAGCAAACCGGAATTAAACCAAGCTTTTTCATCAAAGAACTAAATGAAAGTAAAAACTCAGATAGTCAATAATTTAAAAACAAAGCCAACCCTGAATTTATGAATTCCGACTAGAAGGAAAATATTTACAATTGATTTTTAAATCAGCGTTTATATATTTGACCCACAAACTTAAAAACTATCAGAAATGAAAAAACTAAAAAAAGAAAAATTGAGTTTTGAAAAACTATCAGTAGTAAGTTTATCAAGCCCTCATATGAGAAAAATAATGGGTGGATTAACAACTGAAGGAACAGATGATCCTGATACAATTACAGGTCACAATAATGGTGGGAATAATTCGTCAGGAGATTGTTAAAAGGTAAATCATATAAACATAATGAAATCTAGATTCATCACTATCTTATCGACAATATTTATTATAAGTTGTAATACAATAAAACGCAACCATTTAGTATTAAAGAATGATACAAAAAAGCTAAACGACTGGCATCAAAAAGATTTCAATGCCGATAAACTTCCAGGAATTTCACTTGAAAAATTCATATTAAATTCAAAAACTCTAAAAAGCAACAATCAAATAATTGTAGCCGTATTGGACACTCAGATTGACACCAATCACGAAGATTTGAAAGAAGCTATATGGGTAAACACTGATGAAATTCCCAACAATAAAATAGATGATGACAAAAATGGTTATATTGACGATATAAACGGCTGGAACTTCATTGGTACAAAATCAGGAGACTATACAGTATGGGGGAATTTTGAATATACCAGAATTGTACGGGAATATACCCCTGTTTTTAAAGACAGAAAAAAAGAAGAAATCGCAGCAAGTGATTTACTTAAATATGATGAATATCAAAGAGCCTTAAAGCACCAAGACAAGTGGTCTGCGTATTACAAAAACTTTCTAAAATCCCTAAAATACAGATCTTCATTATATTATGTAGCCAAAGACACATTAAAACATTATTTTCCAAAAGAGGACTATACAATTAAACAATTGGATAGCATGTATGCTTTATACAAAATAAACGATAAGACATTTAAAGAAAGAAGAGATACTGATGATCGGGATTTTGGAGCTTTAATTTTTGTTATGAAAATGACATTTGAAACTGAAAAAAACTCAATAGAAGACTTAAAAGATAAAAAAAATCAGATCGATTCCATAACAAATAAAAATGTTAATCCAAACTACAACGAACGCCTTTTCATATGTGATAATGAAAAAGTATTGAACAAAGGGTATGGCAATGGTATAATAAACAACAAAAGGTCAGGCACAAGAAGATTGTTTGGTCATAGCACCAAAGTATCCAGTATTATAGCTGCCAACCGAAAAAACAACATTGGCATAAAAGGCTTCTCTGATAATATCAAAATCATGCCGATTTCCATTTCACCTTCGGGAGATGAACATGATGCCGACATCTCCAACGCTATTCGCTACGCAGTAGACAACGGTGCCAAGGTCATTAATATGTCGTTTTCGAAAGAATTTTCATTACATCCCGAGTGGGTTATTGAAGCAATGCAATATGCCGAAAAACACAATGTATTATTGGTTCATGGTTCCGGGAATGATGCTTTCAATGTTGATACAAACCCTGCTTATCCGAGCGATTATTACTATGACAATAAGGAAGAAGTGTGCAGTAATTTAATCAATGTGGGGTCTGTATCTTCAAGACTGGATTCAACCTTTGTGTCAGGTTTTTCCAATTACGGCAAAAGGAACGTCGATTTATTTGCTCCAGGGGAAGAAATATACACGGCCATCCCTGAAAACAAATATGAAAGCGGATCAGGGACCTCTTTTTCCGCACCGATGGTTTCCGGGACTGCGGCATTGATTTGGCTATATTATCCAAATCTAACCGTACAGGAAGTCAAACAAATCATCTTGGATTCAGGAACTCCTTATGACATTGAAGTGCTAATTCCCGGAGAAAAAGGGAAAAAGGCACAGTTCAAGGAACTTTCTAAAACCGGCAAAGTACTCAATGTATACAATGCCATGGAAATGGCAAAGAAAATGAGTACGCCTAAAAAGAAACTCCGTCACTAAAATAGTCACATTCATTAGCACTTATAAAAGCTACTCTTGATAAAAAACCTAGCCTCTGAATATTCCGGTGGTTAGGTTTTTTATTAACTTTAATCATTCCTGAAACAGCCTGCATAATTTATACAAGACAAACCATACCAAAACACAAAACAGCAAATCAAAAACATAGATAAAGTGTATTTCTTTGATGCTGTCTTTGAAGATACTTTGGTGTACGAAATAAGGAATCATATTAAAAATCCCAGGTCTTACAATTATACAGAAAAGGATACTACTAACCACTGACGGCAAAATATAACAAAGGTATTTCTTCATGTTTTTTATTAACTATGTTAATACCCATACTATCCATTCTGGTGTTCCAATCAACAATACCGATAGCTATCGGGATTGACTTTGAAGTGTAAATTGCCTTATACAATATAATCAATCCCTATTCCATTTAATAAAAAAGAACTTGCTGAATGACGTTTTACTTCTGATTGCAAACACACTTACTACATTACCGCCTGTTAGTTCCCTACTGTTTTGGAAATTAATTTACTTTTGCATTTGGTTTATTTAACCTGAAACAAGCCAATTCAAAGTGATCTTCACCAAATCGGGTCTCTTCAAATTTAAGATTAAACAACTACTTATGAAAAAAATAGTACTATTACTGATTGTATTTTACCAAATGCAATCCATTGCACAAACCAAATATTACCAAAGACTTTTTGATGATTCCTTCCCAATGGAACATTCTGTAGATAGAGATCAAATCACTATTTATAGTGAATGTACAGAGGAAATGGAAGGTTTATTATTGATGTATGAAGCAACAGGCGATGTTAAATACCTACAGGTTTTTGTACAATATGCTAAAAATGTCATTGACAAAAGAGACGATCTGAGGGATGTTATCCCTTCTGAAGCACCCAACTCTCCAAGCATGCCTTATTATGCTGCCTATGGCCCTTGTGACACCAAGATTATAAACTTTTTAGGTGTGGCAAGTCCTACTTGGTCCAGTAATCATTATAATGCTGTAGCGGATTCGGGATCTCCTTATCCCAATCAACATGACAATTATTTAATCCTATATCCCTTAATCAAGTTCTATAACCTGGTTAAAAACGATGAAGCATTACAATCAATAAATGTGAACTCTTCAGGAACTGATGCCATGTACCATTACCAATACATGGCGCCGGTAAAGAACTTCAATTATGTAGCTGAGCAATTTTTAGACAGAGCCCTGGAAACGATAGAATATTATGATTCCGCTACATTAGGATTATGGCTTTCGGGCTCAGGTGCTTACAGGGAGTTCAATTTCACTTCTGCACAGTATAATGGATCAGCAAGGTATCCAAATCATATTTTACCCATGAATATGCAGGCTTCCATAGGAAGAACATTACTTGAGCTATATAAAGCAACGAATGCTACTGATTATCATGACAAGGTTAGAGCCATTGGAACATATCTAAAGTCAAAAACAACTGTTAATACAGCTACAAACAGCAAATCATGGCACTATTGGGGCGGTGTGGATCCCGATGTTGTTCAAGGCGTAACCAAACCCTTAAGAGAAGATGTACCTCATTCTTCCATCACGGCACTATTCCCTTTAGCATGTTATAAAAACGGCATCACTGTAGCTAACGGAAACAGTCAGCTATTGTTTACTCAGACTGATATAACACAATACACCAATACGTTCACTAAAGATATCTATCAGGATGTGCTGATTTTAAAAGAAGGAGTGACTCATCAAGACACTGATCCTGTGTGGGTGTTTGATTTTAAAAAGAATACCAATTTGGTTACAAGTGTTATTCCCAATAAAAATTTATACCTGTATGAATATTGGATTGCATATTCTGAAATAGATCCTAACATTTATCAAATGCTAAGCGATTTCACCACTTCTGTCTTTTATCAGTCATCAAATGCCGGACGTTCTTCCTATCTTAAAAATCATAAAACATTGGCTTACCTGGCAAGATACGACCAGAAATTCGTACCGATAGCTGCTGAGCATGGCTGGGGTAACCCATCCAATTGGGCCGGCGTTGCAAAAGGTAACTTTGATGGCGATTCAGGCGATGGTTCCGAATTTGTTTTCTTAAGGAATTATGATCATAAAATCATGATCCAAAATAAAAGTCTTACTGAAGCCCGTTTAGAAACAACAATCCCTTCTATAGATCCAAATTCAGGATCAGGACTGTTCTCTGACAATGTGGACTATGATTATAAATGGACTGGCGTAGCAGCCGGGGATTTCTATGGCGATGAAAAAAGCGAGATCATTGCACTGTCGAATTGTGCAGTAGGAGGCCGAAATGGTTTCTACACCTTCAATGTTAATGGTGGCACCATAAACTTTGAACAGGCAAAGTCAGGATTAGGATTTGGCGTACTGTCAGACTGGGCTGGTATAACTGCAGGCGACTTTGTGAGCGACACTTATAATAAAGAAGATTTTATTACGGTAAGAAATGTGGACAAACGATTTTACTTATACAAATCAAACGGTGTCGATGTGCAGTATGTAACTTCATTGCCTCTTGACAGTACTTTGTTAGGAGAAGGAAATATCGGTACTAATTCAGTGGTTAAGGCCATAGCTTCCGGAAATCTGGACGGAAACCTTTCCAATGGTGATGAATTGGCTGTTTTAGTAGACGGAAGCTCCAGCAGCAATACAGGATTATATGTCTACAACATCAACGATACTGGAGGAAGTACCCCTTTAACCCTGATTGCCAAGAGTATTGGTTGGGGAACCGGAGGTGCATTCAAAGGTCTTGCTGTGGGTGATTTTGATAATAACGGAAAAGACGAAGTGGTGATGCACAGAAACTTTGATGCTCATTACAGGGCTTACGAACTAAATACCGCTAATACTGCTTTCCAATCGGCCGGTGCTGATTTATTCAACACCCTTCAAACAGAAGACAATATATTATGCGGAGGAAATTTTGATCCAACGAGCGAAAACGATGAGTTACTTTCCTTACGCAATACGGATTCCGGTATTATCATGTATTCTAATTCGGTGTATACAAACAGCAGTGTCCCTGAGAATACCAACATTGAATTGGCCTCTGAGATCAGTAAAGAATCAGGTACTGTTCCAACGTTTTCTATCTTCCCTAATCCTGCTGACGAAATGGTGAACATAGCTTCTAGAAGCAATTTTACAGAATGCCATTTCATCATTTATGATGCACAAGGAATAAGTTTAAAAGAAGGCGTTCTTAAAAACACCTCATCCTCTATTGATGTTTCAAATTGGAGAAAAGGACTTTACTTTATTCAGCTTAAATCGAATACTACTCAAGAGACGATAAAGCTCCTAATCAATTAAAAGAAAGCTGACATTACAGATTAAACAAGAACGAAGTACTCCGACAAGCTTGAGAATGATGTAATAAACTAAGTTCCTATCGACTTCCTGATCAATCTT
>DATEDY010000321.1:0-4739 GCA_035281405.1 Flavobacterium sp. | reverse complement strand
TCGAATGGATGGAATGAAATAATTCTAAACGAAGAAAAATTTGCCTATCTCGAGCCCTCACTATTCTGGGGTGGTTATGAAATTTTAAAAAAGAGTTTGGAATTAGAATAACTATTGAAAACAGTGGTTTTAAGGTTTAACTGGATCTTCTTTTGTATATTTGACTTTAGCCATTCCACCATGAAAACACTTCTTACCTATGCCATTTGCAGTTTGCTTTTGATGAGCTGTACTCCTACCGAAAAAAAAGTAACTGAAGAAGTGACTGATCAGGATGTTTACCGGGCAGTCAACCTACTGCTGGATGATATGAGCGCTACAGAAAAACTCGAAGGAACCGAGGATTATTACATCATTGATGCTTTACAAACTCCCAGTTTTGTATATGAAAATCCTGGTTTTGAACTTGAGCAGTACTTTACCACAGAAGATATTGCTGCCATCAAGGAGCAAATTTCAGCACGTGAGCATTTTACATTACTTCAAGATTCCTTACCTTCCAAAAGACTATTGTCCAGAAAAACCATCGACTCATTTATTGATAAAAACAGTACAAATCCCAGGGAGACCTTTTTAAAAAATTACCTACAACACTATGGTGATACCTATTATCATTCCTTTAGTTTGCCAGTATTTTCGAAAGACAAAAAAACCATACTAATCGATGTATCCGGTATAGGAAATGGAAAATCCATTCTTTTCAGGAATGTTGACGGGAAATGGAAAGAAAAAATGGTGTGCTTATCGGTGAGTTGAATAAGCATGGATAATTCGTCATTCTGACAGTAATCGGAACGCTACGTTGGTCTACAAATCCGCGCTACCGAGGATTCTTCTTCAGGAGTTTTCGGTATATTTGCAGCTATCAATAATAAAATCCAACTCCTCCATAAAGCCAGTTTAGCGCTGTGCAACATTTTAGAAAATCCCCCTATATTAAACAATAAAATGAAAAAATCCTTATTTATTTTAATTGCTTTGATGTTCCATTACATTGGACATTCCCAATTAACCATCAGTAGAATTTGGTCCTACAATGCAAATAAGTCAATAACAATAAATGTATTTGTTGACTCACTCGAAATTAACAAAACAAATACAATTAGAGTTATCAGTGCTACGGCAAAAACTGATAAAGGACAAATACTAATAAGCCAGGAAGCATATCCTGACAGGTATTTCAGTAATTCAGATGGTTGGGTACAAATTAATTTGGAATCTCAATCAAATCCAATTTATAAATTAGATTCTTTAAAAGTAAAAGTAAAATACTTTACACCAACAGTCGAGAACAAATCTTTAATCACTATCAACAATCCACAAGAAAAATTACACTTGAGTTTAATTGAAAATGAGTATCCGGCATTAAAATTTATTGTTCTTGATTTCTTAACCTTAAAACAGTTAAAACGCAAAAGCAAAAAGGATTATAACGCTTTAATTGAAACAATTGAAGAGAGAAATAAAACTCAAAAAGGTAAGCTGGCATGGCTTATGGATGTAGCATTTAAAGATTACAAAGGATTTTCAAAATCAGAGTTACAAAAAAGGATTTTCATTTATATGGAAGATAAGGAAAGAGTGATAAAAAAAGTCTCTACATTCAACAACAATGGTAAAGAAATGGATAAAGTCACTTCTAATTTATTTGATAATTCTTTTTCTTCCCTGATTCAGGTTAAAGGATATTTCGAAATTCCACAAAACGATTGGACATTTAAACTATTTATAGAAAATGAAAAATCAACTAAAGAAATTGAATTGAAAATGGGAACTATACTAATTCCTGAAAACAAAACAATTACGCATTAAAAAAAGAGAAAGACCACATGACAGTTGTTATATAGAATTACTTTACCAGCTCGCTCTGGATTTCTAAAATCACAGGTAAAATCTAAAGCAATTTCCTATATTTGATATCCATCCGAAAGAAATGCTTGAAAACAAACTCCCTACTTCTAATAGCACAAAAAGATGAAAATTTATACAAAAGCCGTTTTACGCTGTTTGGTATTCAGTCTACCGGCATGTTTTAGCTTACACGCCCAAGAAAATGAACTGGCTCAATACAAAAGAGACTGGAGAAAATATTTACAACCCAAGCAATTATCGGAATATATTGACAGTGCCCTCACAGTTACCCTATGCAGCACCACATCAATCCCATTCAAAGATTTGAAATACAATAAAGTGATTGCGTATGATTATGAAGGGAACGAAGAGCCGTTTGGAAGTATTACTACACAAGACGGTCATTTTACACCGGTTGTATTGAAACAAAGAAGTCTGAATCAGAAGCAGGTAGCACAACTAATCAAAATTTTAACGGACAAGAAAACGTATGGAGAAGGAACTGCAGCCTGTTTTAATCCGCACATGGCTGTGGTTTTTTATGATGGCAGAAAGATTGTTTTCAAAGCCGACATTTGTTTTGGCTGTAATTACCTGATTCCATCAGAGGATATTCCGGCAATGAACCATAAAAAAATCACCTTTGATGACGGCGGTTTCTATTATTTCGTAGGTTTTACAAATTCCGGAAAGAAAAAAATCAAGGAATTGGCTAAGGAGCTCGGTTTCTTTTATGGTGATGAGCAATAGAACAACTATCGTATATTTACAGTAACCCACTAACGCATTACTTTATGGATTCCACTATCAGTATTGTCAATCAAAATGAAGGTCCGTTATTCGCCATTGCCGGTGGTAACTACCGAATTGTTATTTCCGGAGCCGCTACCAACGGCAACTATGCGGTTATTGAAATGACGGTTCCTCCCGGTGGCGGGCCACCACCACACGAACATCCGGCGATTCAGGAAATGTTTTATATCCTCGAAGGAGAAGTCACTTTTAAAACGGAAGCAGGCATGCAGCTTGTGGGTCAAAACGATTTTGTAAATATTCCTTTGGGTGGTGGCGTTCATTGTTTTAAGAACACCTCTGATGCGTATGCCCGATTGCTTTGTACCGTTGTTCCGGCGGGTCTGGAGAATTTATTTGAAGAAATAGGCACTCCCGTTGCGCCCGGTCAGGTTTTGCCGGTTCCGGAATTAACGGAAGAGCGGAAAGCGTTTTTGAAGGAAATAGATCAGAAATACGGTATTCGAACGTATGCTCCTGATTTTTTGGGGTAAGGTATTTGAAGTGATTCTAATTGAATAAACACGGATTACACCCGAGCGAAGCGAATAGACGAAGTAAATCCAAATTATGGAACCTTATATTTAACATTTAAAAACCATGCCACTAAAAGATTTTTGGAACAACGGAATCGATTTTGAGGAAATCGGCGAACATTACAAGATCGTCTTCTATCTTGTTTTAGTAATAGCCGCCATTCTTCTTTTTAAAGAAGATATTGTTCAGAACTTGAATCTTTATGAACAGAATAAAGAGTGGCGTAAACGTGATTTCGAAAAAGAATATTCGGGTACTGTTGTAAAAAAAGGGAAAGACAGAAGAAATCATGGTTTCCTTTATTTTCAGTTTAAAGATTCAACCAAGATTTTTGATGACATGGTCAAAGTATATCCAAAAGTTTCTGTGGGTGATTCAGTTGTGAAAAAGAAAAGTTCCATGCTATTGTTTATCTACAAACCTGATACTATCATTACAATAGATTATGATACCATTTTTAAATACCGTGACAGTCTGATGAGAAGAGGGAAATATTAAATTGACAATTGGTTGCCCAAACTCAAAAACAAGACATTTATACATGAGAAAGATACATTTACTATTGTTCTTAATTCCAATCTTGCTTGGAAGTTGCAATAAAAAAACTGAAAATTATTTTGAAGAAATCAGCGACAAATATTCCCTTACTTCGTCAATATCGAATTCAGACGCCATATTCTTCAGACTAAAAAAAACAAACCAGCCAGAATCAACAACAAATGATTCCTGCTTTGAGAGTGTTGCTAAGTATAAAGCAGAAAAATCACAACAAATTGAAAGTTTTAAAAAGTTGCTTGAAAATTCAGAGCATACTGGTTATTGTTGTTGTCCAGAAACTAATTTTTCTATTGTTTTTTACAGAGACTCGGAAAAAATAGTCACCTATTTTGTTGATACAATAGAATTTAAAAACAAAGTTCGAATTTTTGAAGGAGGTTATCAATATTCGTTTTTGATTGAAAAACAGAAATGGAAAAATTACTTAGAAGTAATTAATACAAAATAGAAAAACAACTGTTAATTGCCTGTGAGCATTACTTCACTAGTTATATACAAAAAGAATTGGAGACTTTTTAACGAAATAGCCGGTATTCGCTTTATAGGTTAGTATAGGGCTTTGAGTAAAATTTAAAAACGATTTCTTATATTTGACTTGAGTCCTAACCCATTAGCCAAACTAAAACTGTAGCAAATGAAATCATTACTTTCTTTACTGCTTTGTGCGTTATTTGTTTCCTGTGCCGCTCAATCTGTAAAAGAAACCACCACAGATGCCAGCTATGGCTATTCTGAAAAAAACCCGATTAAAGTGGGTGGTTTTAACAATGGCCCAGCCAATCAAAGAGCCTATTTAAATTCTCTGACCGGACCCAATGGTGAGGCGTTGTCCTATAGCCGTTCCGGAAGCTGCTGCCATTTTGAAACCAAGAGCAGTCCTTACGGAATGGGGCTTCTTGATAAATACCAAGTAACCTATCAAAACAAAAAAGACACCGTAACTTTGTATATCAATATGTATGACAAGGGGCCACTTAAAGCGCCTGTAGGTTTTAAGTTCA
>DATEDY010000320.1:0-2100 GCA_035281405.1 Flavobacterium sp. | reverse complement strand
CGGTTGGTGTTGTTATTTATTGGATTAACCCTTCCACAGCCTCTACAGCTTTAACAAAACTGATCGGTGCCACTTCCTCAAAAAAGTCTATCTCTGTTGTATGCGGTAAAAAATCTGAAATGATTCTCACAATAAAATCCTGTGGATTCTTAAGATACATGAAAGTATAGTCTTCCATATTCACCACCGTACCTTCACTCAAATCAGTCGTACGTACAAATTTATCCGATGTTAACGAAGACAAACACGGCAACGTAAGCTTAGCATCCGTAATAATAGGCTTTCCGTTTTCAAACAAACCGCCTTCATAACCGTATAGCGAAGCATTGGTAATTTCTATAGGCATTCCGAAACCTAAGTGCTCTGGCTGATTTTCTTCCGAACCCACAATCGCTGCAAATCCCATCAACACACAAACATCATGAGGTGGCATTCGCAACATCGCTTTTGCGGTACTTTCCCTCCCTATTCCGGATACAATAACCTCATAAGTGTTTCTCGGGTTTTCCAGCGTGGCAATCGCAGCCAAAACCTTTTCCCGCTCGATGTCCATCGGAGTTAATATAACTATTTTCAAAGTGTATTTTTTTTCAAAAGTAGTAGTTTCCATTCGAATATGTTGTCACATAATAGTTCAATTTCACCTTAGCAACAGCATAGGAAAACTAAAATCCTTAAAGAAAAAAGCAATTTACTTAAATGGAGCTCATACAATTTAGGGGTAAGACAAAAACTAAATATTAAATTCGATGGTGGGGATTTGTTACCTTTGAACTGGTTTACAAATAAAACTCCTTAACAAATAATACTCCTGTATGCTACCTATACATGCCATAATACTACTTACACTTCTACAAATAGTTTCGTATGTTTTCATTGACAAATACTTAAAAAGGAAGGGGAAGTTTTTAATACTTATAATCCTGTTCATTTTATACTTTTTTATTTTGCCTAATTATTTCATTCCAGATAATACAGAAGGCAGACCTAGATGTGGGCTACCTGCTTCAGGTATAACTTTAGGCCTTTGGATATTGGGTGGCGGGGGAACTTTAATAACTCACCTAATTTACATACTAATCCATAAATACTCCTCTTCAAAAGATTAAAAAATAAAATCCCCACAAAAAAAACCACTTCTTCAAGTGGCTCTCTTTTCTACATTACATGCACATCATACCACTTCGAGGCCAGTTTGGCAAGATCAGCTTTCATTAAATCATCTGGAGTCATGGCAATTTTGAACTCACAGCTCGCTTCAAAATTTAAAAACCAAGGCTCGGCTATACCTGGAATTTGCGAAGCATCCGAAACATCAACCACCATAACAGCGCCACGACATCCTTCCTGTTCAGAAAAATAAATGCTTTCCGGTTGGATATCATCAATTATACGACCCAGTATTTCACCTGCTTTCCCGCTTCTTACCAATGAATTAAAAGGCTCAATGGGAAGGATAACATTGACTAACATTTTCATGACATTTGAATTTTAAATTAATCCCTATAAAGTTACGAAATAACAAAACCCAAAAAACCAACAAACACACTTATTATCAATGCATTACAGAACAAAAAACTATAAACCATAAACATTCTTAAATCATAATCTTCCGTCAAAGACATACCGAAATCAAAAACCTCAGCTACTTAATAACTCAGAGTCTCAGCAACTTTCACTCCATCTTTACTTCTCTATTGATATATGGCGTATATATAGCGTATATATGTCGTATATATGCCGTGTATATGCCGTATCAAAGTAGAGTAAGACTGTTAGATCATTAGAAGATCAGACTACTTCTATTTTTAGGTACAAACAACTACAAACAATAAACCCTAAACACTTCAACTCAACTTTAGTAAAAAAACTTACCACTTCCCCTATTCCCAAAATTATTATCAACTAAAACCCCCATACAGCGAAAAACACTACTCTATCCCATCGATAACTAGAATACTAATCGGTTCGTTTTCAGTAGGCTAAAAAAATGTTCCCTTACCTTTGCCCCCGTTTTAAACGTTTCCGCTTGAAAAAGGCGGCACAAATCACTACATATGTTAAAAAAATCAATCGAAGCCTTACAACAGGAAGCTTCTA
>DATEDY010000319.1:0-2136 GCA_035281405.1 Flavobacterium sp. | reverse complement strand
TTACAACTTCTTCTACTACTACAATGGGGTATTGAATGGTACTTACAGAATGGCTAAACCATCTGATATGAGCGAAGAAACTCACAACTATATTATGTTGCACATGGATGAGTTGAGAAGAATTCAATCTGGTGAAATGTCGGATAATGAATATTTAAACCTTCAATAAGTTGGAGATCATTTCTTTGAATTTTAAAAGCCGTCTAAATGACGGCTTTTTTATTTGAAATATTGCTTTTTTAACTTATCAACGACATCTTTGAACGAATGATAAGCTTTGTTCGCTTCACAGGTTATTACTTTTTTCTCTTCAGTATTTATTTCTTCAATAGTATCTTCCACTAAAATAATTGATTCTCTTGAAACATAAAACTCACTTTTACCCCATAAATAACCGGAAATACCATTCTCATCAAAGGAAAGTTGAATATGCATTGGTTTCTTTTTCGTGATAATATAATAATTGGAATAATTATACTTCCTTTTTTTGTCGAATGAAGTGTAAACTGACTTTATTTCAACTAATCTACCTACGTTTGTTTCCTTATTGATTGCCTTAAAAATTCTTATAGTATGGTTTTCATTTTGAATGGTTTTGACTTTATATTTTTTTAAATCTAAACGGCTAATACTTTTAATATAGAGAAGATTTTGTTTTACTCTTTTTTCTGATGCCATTTTATTATTAAGCATATAATGATTACCATGTTGATGTTCAGTCAGGTTCTTTAATTCTACAAGCAAAAGTTTTTCTAAGCTTAATGTTTCTTGTTGGGAATAACTGGAATGAAAGCAGAAGACAAAAAATAAAAGAATGATTTCTTTCATGACAATTTTGATTTTCTACAAAGTTATATTTTATAATTAGAATAGTAGATTGTCATTTTGTCATATACATTTTGTCAAAAACTGACAATTTTAAAGAAAATGAGAGTTGGCACAATCCTTGTCATTTTGCATTCCGTGTGAATAACACTACTCACTCGTAGAGGAGTAATTGAACAGAATTAAAATAAAGGAGATTTATATTATGAGTAAAATTATCGGAATCGATTTAGGTACGACGAACTCTTGTGTTTCAGTTATGGAAGGTGGAGAACCAGTAGTAATTGCTAATGCAGAAGGTAAAAGAACCACACCATCAGTTATCGCGTTTGTCGAAGGTGGTGAAATTAAAGTAGGTGACCCGGCGAAACGTCAGGCAGTAACTAACCCTACAAAAACTATTGCTTCAATTAAACGTTTTATGGGTAACAAATACACAGAAAGCGCTAAAGAAGCTTCAACTGTGGCTTATAAAGTTGTTAAAGGTGACAACGATACACCACGTGTTGACATTGACGGAAGATTGTATACGCCGCAAGAATTATCAGCAATGACACTTCAAAAAATGAAGAAAACTGCTGAAGATTATTTAGGACATTCAGTAACAGAAGCGGTTATCACTGTTCCTGCTTACTTTAACGATGCACAACGTCAGGCGACTAAAGAAGCTGGTGAAATTGCAGGTCTTAAAGTAATGCGTATTATCAACGAGCCTACAGCTGCAGCTTTGGCTTATGGATTAGATAAAGCAGCACACGATAAAAAAATTGCTGTTTACGATTTAGGCGGAGGTACTTTCGATATCTCAATCCTTGAATTAGGAGATGGTGTATTTGAAGTATTGTCAACAAATGGAGATACTCACTTAGGAGGAGATGATTTTGACCAAGTAATCATTGATTGGTTGGCAGATGATTTCAAAGCTGCTGAAGGAGTAGATTTACGTCAAGATCCAATGGCATTACAACGTTTGAAAGAAGCAGCTGAAAAAGCTAAAATCGAATTATCGGCTTCTGCACAAACAGAAATCAATTTACCATACGTTACAGCTACGGCTTCAGGACCAAAACACTTAGTACAAAGTTTAACACGTGCTAAATTCGAGCAATTGGCTGATACTTTGGTAAAACGTTCTATGGAACCGGTTGCTAAAGCATTAAAAGATGCAGGTTTGTCAACTTCTGAAATTGACGAAGTAATTTTAGTTGGTGGTTCTACACGTATCCCTGTAATCCAAGAGCAAGTAGAAAAATTCTTTGGTAAAAAACCATCAAAAGGTGTTAACCCTGATGAAGTAGTAGCTATTGGTGC
>DATEDY010000318.1:0-4678 GCA_035281405.1 Flavobacterium sp. | reverse complement strand
AACGGGGCTTCCTCCTTTAGAAATTACATAGTAGAAAATTGGATTTACTGACTTGAATTCTATATTGTTTTGGGGCCAATCGTTTTGATAATTTTTCTTTTTAAAGACTTCCTTTCCAAAGGCATCGACAATTAAAATTTCATGCTCTTCGTTTAGGTAATCTTGTGGAATTTCCCATGCTTCGTTCGTATCATCACCATTAGGGCTGATAGTATTAGGAATTTTAGTTGGGTTAACTCCGAATTTTATTCTGAATAATATTTCTTTCGAAAACACACATCCAGTAGTTTGTGTCACCACCAACTTATAGTCACCGTCAATAGGTGCATTCGTACTAAAAGTATCAGTAGTATTTATAGGTGTGGAAGAACCTGGGTTAAACCACTCGAACGTAGGGTTTGCTGCAGTAGTTGTTACGGTTACAGTGAAAGTATCTCCCTCCTGAATTTTATTGATGCTAGGCGATTGCAATGCCGGAAATACGACATCAAAATCAAAACCATTAACCTGAACTGTATTTGTGAATACTTTTGGCACACAAGAACCTTGATCCACTTCCACCTTATAGCTTCCGGTTACCGCCGTTACATAACTATTTGTGGTAACATTCGGAATCACTACATCATTTCTAAACCATCTGTATACATAACCTGGAGATGTACTTAAAGTAGTTGGGTTAGACGGACAAATATCATTCGGTGGATTGATACTTGAATTTAATGTAAAAGTTGCTGATGGCGAAGCTATAATGACGTTGACTTTTTGTGATTTTTCAACTTGTCCGTCATCAAAAGTCGAACAGGAACCATAATCAATAAAAACCTGATATTCTCCCATACTGGTGACCAACAATGTTTCATCATCTTCACCAGCAATTTGAACTCCATTTTTAAACCATCTATATTTTAAATTCATCCCTTTAGGTGATGGATCAGAAGGTGTTGCAGGGTCTATTGCTAAGGTTACAGATCCACCACTACAAACTCGAACTATACTCTCTTTATTGTTCAACCAAAATGATTCTCTGAATGCTTGATAATAGGCAGGAAAAGCAGCAGTGCTTCCACTAACTACAGGTCCGGTTTGTCCTCTTACTCTTAACTTATAATTCTGTCCGGCAGTAGTACTCGGTATTCTAAAAGTAAAATATCCAGGACTCGTTGTAGTTTGTGAAGCAAGTATAGTAAGCGGTGTTAATGTTGCAAAAGAACCATTTGCATCAGACATTTCCAATGTATAGGTATTAGCACCTGCAAATGAAAAATTTACGGTAAACTCGTTAAAGTTTGACGTTGCAGGATTATACGGAAAAGTATATGGGGGCGGTTCCGCACACATTTTCGTAAAAGCGAAAGTAGGTGTGCCCGGTTGTGCGAAAGTTTCAAACTGTGAAAAAGCCGAAACAATCAAAGCCAAAACGATCTTTAATTTGAGTAGTATTGTTCTCTTCATATTAACTTTTACTTAACACAAGATTGTTATAACGAGAAAATAAAATTAATATTGTATACAAATCCAGAAATCCATTAAAAGTTTTACCCTTTAATGGATTTATTCTGGCTTATACATATTGCTTTATTTTGAAGCAGTGATTTTACCGATTTTAACTCTGTAGTCAGGTGTCTTTGCTTCCCAAGCAATAAACATCTCTGCATTTGGAGTCGTTTCGTAAAGATTAGCGAATTGTGGATTTCCGTAGTAATCTTCTAGATCTTCGTTATTTGTGGTATTTTCAACAAAAATATTCCCCTTACAGTTATTGAAATACATTTCCTCTAACTTAATTTTCTTAAGTCCACCAGCTTCTGGCTTGATTTCATCATCTAAAACCACTGCCGGGCTGAATCCGGAAATAACACTTTTCTTTAATGTTAACCCTGTGCTTTCTGCAACGAAAACTGACTCTTTTACTAATCCGCTAGCTAAATCTCTGTTTAGATCGTCAGTTGAATTTACTAAAGTACAGTTTGTAGCAACAACGTTAGTTAACGCTTTTGAAAAATCTGCCTCTTCTTTTTTCTCGTAAGAGTTTACGTTTAAACATCTTGCTCTTGTTGAACCAGAAGAGAATGAGTGTCTAACAGCTAAAGAGTTTTCTAATTTTGTTTGTGATCCTTGAGTGAATCTGAAATCATCACCTGTTGAACGCAAAGTAACCATATTCTTCATTGTTAGGTCGCCACCTAAAATTTCAAAGGCATTTCCTGCTGAAAAACTTGCCATTACATTTTCTATAACTGTTTTGTTACCAACAGCGGCTAGAGAAACAGCATTATAATCTTTGTATCCTTTGATTTTTTTACCTGCAAACTCTACTCTCAAGAAACGTAACACTCCTGAACTTGCAGTTGGATTAGTACCTCCGTAGATAGTTTGCGATGGATCTCCTTCAAAATTCAAAGATGCAGTACCGCCAAATTTATTGATTGGAGCATCTCCTAGGATTACCAATCCACCCCAGTCTCCTGGTTTTCTTTGTGCTCCGTTTGAAGTAAATACAATTGGATCAGTCTCAGTACCTTCGGCCATTAACTTAGAACCTTTGGTAATGATTAACGCACCATTTGTTCCAATATCCCCTTTGACAACTGTCCCAGCTTCAATGGTTAAAACAGCTCCGTTAGTCACATAAACAGGACCTTGAAGTAAGTAGGTATTCTTTTTAAACAAGGTAGTATTTGTTGTAATCTTTCCGTACAAAATCTGATTAGTTTCATTGTATTCAACCTTTTTCGGGTTAAATTCAGTCCAATTGTTTAACCAGTTACTAGCACCAATTATACCTTTTTCCTGCTGAGCATTTGCAGCAAATGCTACAAACAGCGCAATCCATTTTAAGTTAGATAATTTTTTCATGGGGATTTGGATTTAGAAATTATTACTAAAATTAAAAAATAATTTTAATTATTCACTAAAGTTATATAATTCTTTTAACATTGATTCATAATATAATATCGATGAAACAAGATTTCCTTTGTCTGCGTAAGGTGTCATTAATCTTTGAAACTCTACTGTAGAGGTTAAGAAAGTTCTTGTATTTTCCTGTTGAGCATCAAGTGCCTTGATGTTCTCAGAGTTATCCGGAATACCAACATCTTGCATTGTAATACCCGGTTTGTGTGTTAGAGCAATATACGGAAGCGTATTTACTAAAGAATTAATTCTTTCAATGTACAACTCAAGTAGTTGACCTTTTTGCATTCCTTCCAATTCACTTTTTTCGTGAAACTTACGGATAGCAGCATTGGTGCTGATGATGCTTTTGGGTTTTCCTTTAGCTTGAGCGTTAATATTACCTACTGCGAAAAGCATAAATAGGCCTAAAAAGATAATTTTTTTCATGGTTGATTCAAAATTTTAGTTTAACTCTAATTATTCAAAAATATGTTTTTAAATTTAATTGGCAAGTTTTTCATAACATTTTTGCGATATTTTGCGTAAACCCGTCTTTTTAATTTAAAAACTTTAACAAAAAATTAATGCATTCATTTTTTATCATTCATGCTAAAAGCGTGCCAAAATTTTAATGCTAGTTAATTTTTTGTGAAATTTATTTGAAAAACCCTTATAAATAAAGCTTTTATAAAATTTCATGCGTGAGCAAAAGTATTAAAATTTTTCTAATAAAAAATATTTATCAACAATATTTGGTTAAAAACTTTGCATTTTTCAAAATTGATTCGTCAAAAAATGAGCAAATATCATTTTTAAGGTTCAGAAATTTTATATTTGCAGCATGCTGTTTAAACAAATTGTAGGTCACGAACATTTAAAAAATCACTTGATTCAAAGTGCTTCTTCGGGGAGAATACCTCATGCTCAATTATTTGTGGGTCCAGAAGGAAGTGGTGTTTTACCACTTGCAATTGCCTATGCTCAATACATTTTGTGTGGTAATTCTGACAAAGAAAATTCAGGAGGCGACGAAGCATGTAATCTAAAGTTTGATCATTTCGCCCATCCTGACCTTCATTTCATTTATCCAACCGTTACAACAGAAGAAGTAAAATCAAAACCAAAAAGTCTCGACTTTCTAAAAGATTGGCGACAATTTTTGCTTGAGCAACCCTATGGTACTCTCTTCGATTGGTATACACTTCTGAGTGTCCAGAATAAGCAAGGTGAGATTAGGGTAGAGGATGCACAGGAAATTTTGAAATCACTTTCCTTAAAATCTTATGAAGGTGGTTATAAAATTATGATTATCTGGATGGCAGATAAGTTAAACATAGCTGCTTCTAATAAACTTTTAAAACTTTTAGAAGAACCAACAGATAAGACTCTTTTCATTTTAATCACAGAAAATGAAGAAGATATTATACAAACCATACGTTCCAGATGCCAAGTATTGCATTTTTCGCCATTAAGTGAAATTGCTATTGCAAATCATTTGATGGCCTATCAAAATATTGATGAGAAAAAGGCGAACTTGATTGCTCACAAGGCTCAAGGTAACTATAATAAGGCCTTACGCTTGTGTGATGATAAAAATGACAATCAACCTTTTGAAGAATGGTTTGTTACTTGGGTCAGAGCTGCTTTTAGAGCTAAAGGAAATGCTTCGGCCATACAGGATTTAATTTCCTGGAGTGAACAAATAGCAGGACTTGGACGTGAAACACAAAAGAAATTTTTGCATTTTTGTATAGAAATGTTTCGTCAAGCCTTGTTGCTTAAT
>DATEDY010000317.1:0-7341 GCA_035281405.1 Flavobacterium sp. | reverse complement strand
GTGGAAGCAATGGAATTCATCAATGATAGATTTAAGAAAACTAGAAATAACGAAGAGTTCCTCATTTCGATGAATGACTAAAGAATAAAAAATCCCGTCTCGTTGTAAACAAGACGGGATTTTTATTATGAGCTATTTTTTATCAAAACCTTTTCGGGTCATTTCGCCCAGCCTTTATTACCTTTTATTTTCTCTCAATTCCCTCTTATTGCCTCTGAATGGAAATAAAAATCAGTTTGCGTAAATCTTTAAGCGTATTGTATTTTTTAAAGGTAGCTTTTTGGTATAAATGGCTGCCGAAGTATTACAAATTATAGATACTAATTTGGCAAGATTGTCAAAACTATCCTCTTCGGAAGTATCCAATATATCATAGTATAAAAGTGCTTTTAATCTCTCTATGTTGTTTCTCTAATCACTCATTGTGATATCGTAGCATTTTTATTAGGGCGTGTCCCTGCGGGTCGGGCTGTTCGTTACAATCTTTTATACTTCGGCGTTGCCTTCATATAAAAGGATTTTCACTGCCATCCCTCACGCAAACTATCTCGTAAAAACCAAAGTATTTCCTTTCGATAAATTAGCATCAAAAGCATAGCCTTCATAATTGAATCCTTTCAATCCGTCTAAAGTCTCTATATTATGATCAATAATGTACCGAACCATCATGCCTCGTGCTTTTTTGGCAAAAAAGGAAATCATTTTTAATTTCCCGTCTTTATAATCTTTGAATTCAGGAGTAATTACCGGAACCTTCAGTTTTTTAGTATCAATTGCACTGAAATATTCATTGCTGGCTAAATTAACGAATAACTCATTTTTCTTCAATTCTTTGTTTAAGGCATTGGTTAGTGTTTCTTTCCAATAAGCGTATAAATTTTTATGTTCACCAATTGCTAAAGAAGTTCCCATTTCCAATCGATAAGGTTGCATTAAGTCCAAAGGTTTTAAAATACCGTATTGTCCGGAAAGGATTCTGAGTTTAGACTGTAAGATGTCTAATTTTTCCTCCGGAATAGAGTAGGAGTCCAACCCTTGATATACATCACCATTAAAAGCATAGACAGCTGGACGGGCATTTTCAGGTGTAAAAGGAGTTTTGAATTTTTTATTACGCTGCCAGTTTAATTCTCCTAAGGCGTCAGAAATATCCATTAATTCCGATAAATCCTTTGGCTTTAATGTTTTCAAAACTTTTACAATTTCTTTGGATTGTTTCAAAAAAACTGGCTTGGTGAATTTTTCAGTTGGAAGGCTTTTTTCAAAGTCTAATGATTTAGCTGGAGAAATGACAATTTTCATGAATGGTTTTTAAATGTTTTTATTATGATTCACAAATATAAAGATATCAGTATTTCTAAGTTCTATAATTATGATACGAAAAAAAAATCCCTGAATAGGGATTTTTTATTTTGGGGACAAAAAAGTATTGGGTTAATTTGGCAATACAACAGTATCTACCACATGTATGACTCCGTTGGATTGGTATACGTTAGCAATGGTTACCATTGATTTATTTCCTTTTTCATCGGTAATCATTAAATTTTTTCCATCCATCCAGCATATTAGTTTTCCTCCCTGTACAGTAGTTAAAACAGCTTTTCCATTACCTTCTTTTATAGTTTTGGCAATAGCTTTACTATCCATATTTCCAGAAACTACATGATAAGTTAAAATTGATTGTAGTGTTGATTTGTTTTCAGGTTTTAATAAGGTTTCTACTGTGCCAGCAGGAAGTTTTTCGAAAGCTGCATTATTGGGAGCAAAAACTGTAAATGGTCCTTTTCCAGATAAAACTTCTACAAGATCACCCGCTTTTACAGCAGCTACAAGTGTTGTATGGTCTTTTGAGTTTACAGCATTCTCGATGATATTTTTTGTAGGATACATGGGAGCTCCTCCCACCATAACATTTTTTTGCGCGTTTGAGGTTGTTCCCATTGTTAAGGCAATACCTAGGATTACCATTGATGCAATTTTTTGTGTTTTCATAATTTGTATTTTTTATTTATTGCATTTACGTGATGTACTTCTCTTTGGTTTTTGATAATGATTACTTTAACATTTTTTTAAGACTTATAAATTATAAGATGTTTCCTATAGTTGTTTTATAAAGTAATTTTCTATCGCTTCATCGAGTATTTAAAAAAAAAGTTAAATGCTATATTTCTAAATATTAAATTAGATGTCAGATAATTAATATATTTTCTAAAACTCAAAGTGTAAAGCCACTAATTGCGCAGAGAGTAGATCCATACATCATAAATTCTGGTATCGTTTTCCAAAAGCAAGCAAATAAATTTTTATGAATTTAATTGATTTGTTATGGATTCAAATTTACTTCAAACCAGACGCTTTAAAAGCATTTTCCTTTTCTGCATATTTTTATTTTCTTCTTTGATATACGGTCAGGCAACAGTTTTCACCGATAGGGATGATTACGTGCCTGGCCAATATGTAATAGTTACTGGTTCAGGGTGGTTAGCCGGAGAAACAGTACAACTACATTTCGACGAAACTCCTCAAGTATGTACTTCAGATCATAATCGTTATACAGTTGCGGATGAATATGGTAATATTAATTATTCGCAATTTTTGATTAATGAACGACACTTGGGTGTCACATTTGTGTTGACTGCCACAGGACAAACATCAGGATTAAGTGCAAATACAATTTTTACTGATGGAAATGTCAGAGTTAAAACCAATGTGAGCACAGCCGGTTTGTCTTGGAATGTATTTGCAGGTACTGCTTGCTCTGGTTCATCGACATCATCGGGTACGGGAACAGCAACAACAAGTAATGGTACTACTTTTACAAAATTGAACAATACTACAAATACGTCACTACGAATTACGGCTCCAGCCAACGCAGCTAACGGAAGTGCTTTCAGCTCCTGGAGCGGACCAGCTGGAGAATTTACAGTCGATGCTTCAAATCCAAGAATAATATGTATTCCCGCAACTGCTAACAGTGGAATTCAGGATTTTACTATCAATTATGTGTCGTGTATTGCTCCCACTATTGTGACGCAACCTACAAACGAAGTGATAACTTACGGAGATAATGCTAATTTTTCTGTGATTGCAAATGGTAGCGCCACATTAACTTATCAATGGAGGCTGAGTATTGATAACGGACTTAATTATAATGATATTGTCGGAGCAAATAGTTCCAGTTTAACGGTAAATAGTCCTACTGTGTCAATGAGTGGTTATTTGTATAGGGTAGTTATAACAAATGGTTGTGGTACAATAACCAGTAATGCTGCTTCTTTAACAGTGAATAAAGCAGATGCCAATATTGTAGTTAATGGTTATAATGGAGTTTATGATGGAATTGCACACGGAGCTACAGGTTCGGCGACGGGAATAGGAGGCGCTGTTCTTAGTGGTTTGAATCTTGGAAACTCATTTACAAATGTTCCGGGAGGAATCGCTATTTGGACTTTCACGAACCCGAATTATCTTGATGAATCAGGTAATGTCAATATAACGATTACTAAAGCCAATGCGACCATCGTAGTGACCCCGTATTCGGTAACTTACGACGCCAATCCGCATACTTCTTCGGGAAGTGCAACAGGAGTGGAAGGCGAAGCTTTGGCAGGACTGGATCTTTCGGGAACAACCCATACTAATGCAGGTACTTACAACAGCGATCCGTGGAGTTTCACTGATGTGACCGGCAATTACAATAACGACAGCGGAAGCGTGGACAATTATATCGGCAAAGCCAATGCTAGTATAGTGATTACACCATACTCAGGAGTTTATGATTCTCTTCTGCATACCGCAACGGGCACTGCAACTGGTGTTTCAGGTATGAATTTAAATGCTGGTTTGAGCTTTGTAACCAGTTACAGAAATGTTCCAGGAGGCACAACAGTTTGGAATTTTAATGGTGGTATTAACTATAATAACGATTCGGGATCTGCATCTGTTACAATTTCTCAAAGGGATTTGATTGTATCGGCTACAGGCATAAATAAAATATATGATGGAACAACCGTTGCTACTGTAAACTTATCATCTGATAAAATAATAGGTGATGCTTTAACTCCGGCTTACGCCAATGCACAATTTGTCAATCCGAATGTTGGTACTTGGGTAGTAAACGTAAATGGTATCACGATTAGTGGTGCAGATAAAGATAATTATAACTTGACCAACACAACTGCAGTTACTTCAGCTTCAATAACATCAGCTACAACAGCATTGAATCTACAGTTAAGCGCTGCAAGTGTTCGATATATGGATAATTTAACGTTTACTGCTAAAATAGTTCCTTTAAATTCAGGAAGCCCATTAACAGGTTCAGTTAAGTTTACGGTAAATGGGGTAGATTATGGATCTTATCCTGTTGTTCCAATTCCTGGAGCTGTGGATGGTTCGGTGCAAGCAATGGTAATTAAACAAATTGTGAATTTACCGGGTAATTATATTGTTAAAGCCGAATTCTTGAGCTCAAATGCGAATTATTCAGGAAGCTATCAGGAAAAAACACTATTGGTCATTCCAAGAAATGCTAGTCCGTACAACGCTACAGGATTCTATACAGGTGATTTATTTGCTTGGACAACAGGGCCAAATACAAGTACAGCAACGCTTACAATGACAGCTGTTATAAAAGATAATAATGTACCAACAGGAGATGTTCGATCTGCGAAAGTAAGTTTTTACATAGTGAACGGAGGTACAATGTCTCCAATTGCAAGTGCACAAAATCTGCCAGTAGGTCTTATTGATGTATCTGATGGAAGTGTTGGTTCAGCCAGCGCCATTGTACAATTGAATATTGGATCGGCTAATGCGGCCAGCTTCCAAATTGCAGTCAAAGTTACCGGTGCTTATGAAAATAATCCTTGGTCAACCTTATCACAATGTATAGTTACAGTTACAAAACCAGTACCTGGAGGTTATATTGTTGGAGGTGGAAATTTACTAAACTCAAATTCTTTAGGATATGTAAAAGGTGCAAGCGGACAATTTACAGGATTCCAATTTGATGTACAGTTCAACAATAAATTAACCAATCCACAAGGGAAAGCGGTTATTTATGTATCCAGTTATAATAAACCGGATGGAACTTTAGATAGTAAATTACATACTTATATTATTACAACTAACGCGATTTCATTATTAAATATAACTTTACCAAAAGCCCAGTTCAGCAGTAAAGCGAATATAGTAGAACAACTGGAAAATGGAACAACTGTTTCGCTTGAAGGAGGAGCTGCATTCCAAATGGCTATGACAGATTCAGGAAACAGCCTTTCTCAAAAAACACTAGCCATTACCCTGAACAGAAAAGCCGGTGGAGTTTGGTTTTCAAGTAATTGGAATGCGAGCCAGTCCAAAACTGTTGAACAAATTCTTAATGGAGGCTCTTTGCAGGTAAGAACGGCTTCAGGCTCAGCTAAAGAAGAGGTGATTACATCAGATGAACCTATCACTGACACTGGATTTAAAGTAAAAATTTATCCTAATCCTTCGAGTTATGAGTTTGTTTTCGAAAATCAAAATGCTGTTCTTGAACCTGTTATAATCAAATTATTTGATACATCAGGGAAATTTGTAAAAGAAATAGTGAAAAATAATGAACAGCAGTTTACTTTCGGATATGATTTACCAAGAGGGGTTTATCTGGCAATTATTTCTCAAGGTTTAGAATCTAAAACGATGAAACTGATAAAAGAATAATTAAAAAGTCCCGAATATTTCGGGACTTTTTTTATAATGGCTTTGGTTTTATCTCTTTTGTTGAAATTGCCGAAACTTTATTGTCTTTATCAATGGTAACACTCAATTCCCTCATGAAATATTTTTTTTCATAATCGATTTTATATCGAAAAATATAGTCATCAGTTGCTTTAATGTAAGTAATGTCTAAAAGTTTGATATAGTTAAACTTCCCGTTTCTTTGTCGGATTTTTTGACAAGTTGATGATATTTTATCTGGAGTAGCATTTTGAATAACTCTTTCAGTGGCTTCTTCTTTTGAAAATGGTTTGAAGCGCGAAGTATTACAAGATTCTAAAAGTCGGGTACCTAAATCAAAGGCTCTGTTTTTCTTTACAGATTCTACTTTACTGGATTCGACAAGAACTGCAGTGTTTTCTGTCCTTTTACTTTTACAGGAAACAATGAATAATAGGGATATCAGGGCAAATTTAAGTTTCATTTTTAAAACATTTATAGATACAACGTTTTAGAAATGAGTATAGTATGCCCCCTTGATATATTAACTAAGAAATTAGTGAATTTTCTTAGGCTTATGGGTATGCATAATTTGCATGAAAACTTCTTTAGTCATTGGCTTTACAATGAAATCAATGACAGAATTAATTGATTTTGATTTTTGAATATCAATAGGATCTATAGAAGAAGAAATAATATAAATAGGTATTTTCTTAGCTAATTTGGATTGAAGATCTACATATTCTTTCAGAAATCCCCAACCATCCATTACTGGCATGAACAAATCCAAAAGTATTACATCAGGAAGCTTTTTCTTATCATCACTAACCGATTCAAGATAATGAAGTGCATCCAAACCATTCGAAAACATTTCTATGTCTTTAATGAGATGGGTGTCAGTAATGATTCGGTGTGTCAAATACTGAAAAATTTTATCATCGTCTATCAAACAAACATTTTTAATTTTTTTCATTGCTGGCTATTTTATAAAGCTTAACTGTAAATGTACTCCCTTGTTCCACTATACTTTTTGCGCTAATGTTTCCGCCTAAAGCTTCTACTTGTATTTTAGTTATGAATAACCCAAAACCCTTAGCTTTTGGATGATTATGAAACGTTTTATGTAGCTTGAAAAGATGGTTTCTGTTCTTTTTCATATCGATACCTAAACCATTATCTTTTACATCAATGCAAACCCAGCCATCCTTTTTATAACTCGTAATGTGCACTTTTGAAGGTCTTTCTAAGGAACGATATCGTATAGCATTGCTTAAAAGATTGGTTAATATAGTGTGAATGTATTTTTTAGAATAAAAAATAGTTTTCACTCCTGTAAAATCATTGGTAACAGTGATTTTAGCATCTAAAATTTCCTCTTCAAACTTCTTTTTGGCTTTATCAAAAGCTATATCTAAATTAATTAAACCTTTTTTGATAGTGGAATCCATTTTAACTTGTGTGGCGTCCACTAACTCTTCAAATGTTTTCTGAAGTGCAATGATAATTGGTTTTTGCATTTCAAAATAATGAAACTTATCTTCTAACGAATGATTTTCAGCTAACATTTCACCTAACAGAAAAAGATTGCTTAACGGCGCTCTTAAATTGTGTGAAATGATTTGACAAAATTCTTCCAATTGT
>DATEDY010000316.1:0-3283 GCA_035281405.1 Flavobacterium sp. | reverse complement strand
CGGCATGAATTTGTTGTATTTGGTCAACAATTCACGGATTTTGAAATCTTCCAGGAATTCCAAAGAATCATCTGCGATGTGCAAAATGATTTCCGTACCTCTTTCTGTTTTGGCATGGGGCTCTAAGGTAAATTCCGGACTACCGTCGCATGTCCAATGTGCAGCCGGTTCGTCTTTGTGCGATTTCGTAATGATTTCCACTTTACTGGCTACCATGAAAGCGGAATAGAACCCTAATCCGAAGTGACCGATGATACCTGAATCTTTGGCAGAGTCTTTGTATTTTTCCAAGAACTCTTCTGCTCCTGAAAAGGCTACCTGATTGATGTATTTCTCCACTTCTTCCGCGGTCATCCCCAAACCTTGGTCAATAATATGCAGCTTTTTGTTTTCCTTGTCGATTTTTACCTCAATGATTGGATTGCCATATTCTGTTTTTGCTTCACCAATACTGGTCAAGTGTTTTAACTTAAGTGTGGCATCGGTAGCATTGGAAACCAATTCACGAAGGAAGATCTCGTGGTCGCTGTATAAGAACTTTTTGATTAAGGGAAAGATGTTTTCTACTGAAACATTAATTTTTCCTGTTGTCATAGTATTAGAAATTTTATTAGTAAATTTATTATCTGTTTTCTGTCAAAAGGAATACCAAAACCATTTGTAATGACAAAATGACCGAAAGCAATTCTGTAATTAATAAGAAAAATTATATAAGTGCTATTCGGCAGACTATTGTAACTTTGTACTATCAAATCAAAATAAATTTCGACCATGAAGAAACTAATGCTATTTTTAGGAGTATTATTATCGTTGTACAGCTGTAAAGTAAAGGACGCAGCTGCTTCTCCTGCTGTTGACAGAAAAGCGCAAGTAGCCATCAAAGGCAATTGGACACTAACCAGTGTCAGTTATCCAGGTAAGGAAGTCATTAAAGTGAGTGCTTTTCAGATTGCTGACACTCAATGTTTTGAAGGTAGTGAATGGAGCTTTGTTTCCAATAACGATACCGGAAAAATGGCACTGACCAAAAGCGGTTGCCCTCAGTTCAGTTCTAATATCAAATGGTATGTGAACAAAGACCAGCAGTTTGTTTTAAAAATGCTGGATGCCGGCGATAAAGCAAGAAAAGTGAGAGACGGGTATATCTTATTACTTAGAAATCAAACGTTGCAATCTTTTCAGTTAGTGGATAAAGTAGATGTGGCAGGTAAAATGACCGAGATTGTATATCAATTCAAGAAAAAATAAACAGGAAATCATGAAAAAATCTTTTATATATGCAGTAGCAACACTATTTCTTTCTGGAATGGTATTGTCTAGTTGCGAATCAGTTAAAAATGCCAATAACACACAAAAAGGTGCCGTAATCGGTGCTGTTGGAGGAGCGGTTATTGGTGGTGTTTTAGGTAACAATATCGGTAAAGGCGGTAAAGGCGCTTTAGGAGCTGTTCTGGGTGGTGTTGTTGGTGGTGTTGTTGGTGGTGTCATCGGTAACAAAATGGACAGACAAGCCAGAAGCATCAGTGAGTCGCTACCGGGTGCCAAAGTAGAGCGAGTTGGAGAAGGTATCAAGCTGACACTGGGTGAAAATTCGGTAAATTTTGATTTCAATAAAGCAACGTTGACTTCAAGGGCTAAAACCAATTTGGATAAACTGGTTCCGGTATTCAAAGAATATCCTGAAACGGATATTAAAATTTATGGTTATACTGACAGTAAAGGTTCTGATGATTATAATTTAAGTCTGTCTGAACAAAGAGCTAATGCGGTAAGAGGGTATTTGGTGGCAAGAGGTTTGAAATCTTCCCGTTTTAATATCATGGGTATGGGTGAAGCTGATCCGTTAGCATCTAATGAAACCGATGCCGGCCGTGCAGAAAACCGCCGTGTGGAGTTTGCTATTACTGCCAATGAAAAAATGGTTGAAGAAGCTAAAAAAGAAGCAGGACAATAATTTTCCTGAAAAATACATTTTGTTGAAAAAAGCTGTTCATTGGAACGGCTTTTTTATTGCCTTCCTTTGTAGCTTTGTAGTTCCTAAATTTTAAGTATGCTTCAAATCGATAATATATCCTTTGGTTACACCGAAGAAAAAAGAATTTTGCATAATATCAGCTTTTCTATTGAAAAAGGGCAGAATATAGCACTTCTCGGAGAAAGCGGATGTGGTAAGAGTACTTTGCTGAAATTGATCTATGGTTTGCATGATCTTGATGAAGGACAAATTACATGGAATGACAAGCTGGTCACCGGACCTAAATATAATTTAGTTCCCGGGATGTCATACATGAAGTTCATGGCCCAGGATTTTGGTCTGATGCCGTTTGAAACCGCCGGTGAAAGTGTAGGGAAGTATTTGTCGAATGCTTTTAAAGCCATAAAAAAACTACGCATTGAAGAACTCTTGGATTTGGTCGAAATGACAGAATTTACAAGAACAAAAGTCAATTTACTGAGTGGCGGACAGCAGCAGCGCATCGCTTTGGCAAGGGTATTGGCACTCGAGCCCGAAATTTTACTGTTGGATGAACCTTTCAGTCACATTGATAACTTCAGAAAAAATGCTTTGCGTCGTAATTTGTTTGCTTATCTGAAAAGCCGCGGTATTACGGTTATCGTTGCTACACATGACAGTACCGATGCGCTTTCTTTTTCTGATGAAACCATGATAATGAAAGACGGACAGTTATTGGTAAAAGCGCCTTCCATGGAGATTTACGATAACCCGGAGTCAAAATATGTGGCCTCGCTTTTTGGGGAAGTAAACGAATTAATAATAGATATTGACGGAAAACCCGAAGCCATTTTAATATACCCGCACCAATTGAAACTGAGTGAGAACGGCCTGCTGAAAGTGACTGTGAAACATTGTTATTTTAAAGGGAGTCATTACCTGATAAAAGCCGCCTATAATGGACGCCCTTTGTTTTTTCAGCACGACAAAGAACTGGCTTTTAATGAAGTAATTACACTGAATTTCAAATAATGGGAAAAGAAGATCATTTGACCAAACAGATTAACCAATTGGGGGCTTTTTTGCAAAGGCTGAAGGAGAAGCTTTTGGGTGGAGGATCGAATGCTAAGGAAACGGAAACGACTTTTGATGCAGAAAAAGCATTGTCAGAAGAATTAGGCGTTGTTTTTGAATTTATTGAAAAAGCATCTGAGGAAGCATTGCTTTCTTTTTTGGACGGAAACATCGCCTACACTCCCAAAAATATAGAACTTCTAGCGGATGTTTTGGTATCGGCCAATGCTGAAAAATATGCATCCAGAGCATTGT
>DATEDY010000315.1:0-2949 GCA_035281405.1 Flavobacterium sp. | reverse complement strand
ACAACCAAACGGTCTTTGTCCAACATTTCCGGATTGTAACGACGCAATTCATCCAATAAGATTTCATATTGTTCTTTAATATCATCCGCATCTGCCGGAATCAAAAACAATAAGGTAGAATTACGCTCGATATGACGCAAGAAATAATGACCTAGTCCTTTACCTTCAGCTGCACCTTCAATAATTCCCGGAATATCTGCAATTACAAACGATTGAAAATCTCTGTAAGCTACAATTCCTAAATTAGGCTTTAATGTCGTAAACGCATAATCAGCAATTTTAGGCTTCGCCGAAGTCAAAACCGACAATAATGTCGACTTCCCTGCATTTGGAAAACCTACTAAACCAACATCAGCTAAAACTTTCAGTTCTAGAATAATATCAATCTCTTCTCCGGGTATCCCTGGTTGTGCATAACGTGGCGTTTGATTGGTAGAACTTCTAAAATGCCAGTTCCCTAATCCGCCTTTACCCCCTTTTACTAATATTCTTTGTTCTCCGTGTTCTGTGATTTCAAACAATACTTCATCAGTATCTTTGTCTTTCACTACAGTTCCCAAAGGCACTTCGATATATTTGTCTTCTCCATCATGTCCAGTGCTTCGGGAGCTTCCTCCATCACCACCGTGACCCGCTTTCACATGGCGCAAAAACTTCAGATGAAATAAAGTCCATAAGTTCTTATTTCCAACTAAAATTACGTGACCTCCACGACCGCCGTCACCTCCATCAGGTCCGCCTTTTTCAATAAATTTCTCTCTATGTAGATGCGAAGATCCTTTTCCTCCCTTTCCGGAAGAAGCATAAATCTTTACATAGTCTACAAAATTACCCTCTGTCATTTTTTCCTTTTCTTTTTTATAACCGAAGATTAAAAATTACCTGACTGCCACAGACAGTTATTCACTTAATCTCAAATCTTCGTACTATTTTTAATTCATAAACAGTTTTAATCTCTGTCATCTGCGACTGAAAACTGTAACTGACAACTAATTAATCTCTTTCAACGAACGTACTAAAACCTTATCGATTTTAATTCCATCCATATCCATTACTTCCAACTCCATTTTATTCCAAATCAGTTTCTCTCCTACCTTAGGGATATACGATAACTCAGTCATGATTAATCCGCTCACCGTAGTGACTTCATAATCATTAATCAAATCGTCCATATCAAAATAGGTTAGGAAATCATGCAAAGAATAATGTCCGTCTACCAACCATGTTCCGTCTTCACGTGCAATTAATTGGAATTCCTCTTCATAAAACTCGGCAGCATCACCCACCAAAGCCTCTAAAATATCATTAAGCGTAATAATACCCTGCAAAACACCGTATTCATCAGTTACAAATGCATAATGCACTTTGGTTTTCTTGAAAATCTCCAATGCTTTATATGCAGAAGTATGCTCAATAAAATATACAGGCTCTTTAGCAATCACTTTCAAGTCAAGTTTCCCTTTTTCAAAATTGGAAAACAAGTCTTTCAGCAAAACCACACCTACAATATTATCCAAATTGTCTTCACACACCGGATAAACCGAATGCAATTCATCCAATACTTTCTCTTTAGTTGCTTGCAAACCGTCTTCCAGAGACAAATACACCACCGATTTACGGTGTGTCATTAACGAATTCACTTTTCGGTCACCAATGTGGAATACACGTTCCACAATGTCCTGCTCAATTTCCTGAACTTCTCCGCCTTCCGTTCCTTCTTTAATAATTGCTTTAATTTCTTCCTCGGTTACTTTACCGTCGGCCGTTGGTTTTATTTTGAAAACATCCAAAATAAATTCAGTGGAAATGGTCAACAACCAAATAAATGGTGCAGCAACAATAGATACCATTTTCATTGGAACAGCCACTGCTTTTGCAATAGCTTCAGGGTAATTCAAACCAATACGTTTGGGCAATAATTCTCCTAATACCAAAGAAAAGAAAGTCAAGATCACCACTACAATTCCTACTGATAAACTCTGAGAGTAAGGTTGTAAAGCAGTGTAACCTTCTAAGAAAAGTTTCACATCTTCTGTTACTTTTTCGCCAGAATAAATACCCGTCAAAATACCAATAAGTGTAATACCTATTTGTACCGTTGAGAGAAATTTGTTTGGCGAATTAGCTAAATCTAAAGCTGTTCTCGCACTCGTGTTGCCTTTTTTGGCGGCGGTTTCTAACCTGTTCTTTCTTGCTGATATGAGTGCGATTTCTGACATGGAAAAAACTCCATTAAGTAAAATCAGCAAGAAAATTATGACTATTTCCAATTTGTTATTGTTTGTTTTTTCGTTTGTACTAATTTACAAATTTTCAATTACATCACTCAATCGTTCCGTAATTTCCGCAATAGTACCTATGCCATTTACAGCATAAAATTTATCCTGCGCCTTGTAATAATCCATCAAAGGAGCCGTTTTTTCGTTATATTCCTGATAACGATTTCTAATTTTTTCTTCGTCTTGATCATCAACTCTGCCCGAAGTTTTTCCACGTTCCAACAAACGTTGTACTAAGATTTCATCATCGGCCTCCAAAGCAATAGTAGCCGTAATTTCTTGTCCTTTTGATGCCAAAAACTGATCCAAAGCATCGGCCTGAGTCAGCGTTCTTGGGAAACCATCAAACAAAAAACCTGCAGAATGCGGATTTCTATCCACTTCATCCTGCAACATATTAATGGTAATACTGTCAGGGACTAAATCTCCTCTGTCAATATACGTTTTAGCTTCTAAGCCAAGGGCTGTATTGTTTTTCATGTTGAAACGAAAAATATCACCCGTAGACAAATGTGTTAAGTTGTATTTTTCTTTTAAAAATTCTGCTTGTGTGCCTTTTCCTGCACCTGGTTTTCCGAAAAGAACAATATTGATCATTCTGGTTTTAAAAAATTTATTGTTAAAGTTATGTTGTTTATTTTGACAATTGGTAAACGTCTTTCAGGTTTCT
>DATEDY010000314.1:0-4473 GCA_035281405.1 Flavobacterium sp. | reverse complement strand
GATGAATCATAACGTGGTGTACGCCCAAATGACAAGAGGTAAAATTGAAAAAGTGACGGCTATGGCTTTGTCCGGAATTGCTGCTACTTTGACAAAATTTTCAATGGATGTGTGTTTGTACATGAACCAAAATTTCGGATTCATTAGTTTCCCAAAAGAATTGACAACAGGAAGCAGCATAATGCCACACAAAAAAAATCCGGATATTTTTGAATTAATCAGAGCCAAATGCAATAGAATTCAGGCATTACCGAATGAGTTGACGCTACTGACCAACAATTTGCCTTCGGGTTATCACAGAGACATGCAATTAACCAAGGAATGTTTATTTCCGGCCATTATAACTCTGAAAGAATGTTTGGACATGCTTGAAGTGATGTTGGAAAATATGACTATTAAAAAGGATATTTTATCAGACGAAAAGTATTTGAATCTATTTACTGTTGAAGCTGTTAATGAATTGGTTTTATCAGGAATTCCATTCCGTGAAGCTTATAAAATAGTTTCAAAACAAGTGGAGGAAAATCAGTTTTTGTATAATAGCAAAACGATTCATCATACCCACGAAGGAAGTATTGGTAATTTGCAAAATGATAAAATCATTGCAGAATTTATTCAAAAGAAAAAGCAATTGGTTTAATCTTCCGGTAAGTAGTAGGAAGTTTCGTTTTTCACCATGCTCATCACAATATTACTGTGATATTGACCAATGTTAGGAATATTGGCTAATTTATTCACTACAAAATCATTGTACGCTTCGATATCTGTAGTGGCAATTTTCAATACATAATCATAAACGCCTGAAAGACTGGTTACTTCCAGAATTTCAGGCATTTTCATTACTTCTTCTTCAAAGCATTGTAAATTTTCCTTGGATTGTTGTTTTAAGGTTACATTGCAGTAGGCAAATAGTTTGATTCCCACTTTTGAAGGATTCAAAATCACCGCACTTTTTTTAATAACTCCAGATTCCTCAAGATGCTTGATTCTTTCGTACGTTGGAGTGTAAGATAACCCTACCATAGCCGCAACATCTTTTACAGAAAGCGTACAATCCTTCTGTAAAATATTTAAAATTTTTGCGTCTGTTTTATCCATAAAAGAAAAGTAAACAGAGACTGCTTACTCTTTAGTTTCGTCTTTTTTTGCAGTAGTATCTTCACCTTTAGAAGCTTTTTTGAATTCGTTCAAACCGCTTCCTAGTCCTTTCATTAATTCAGGTATTTTTTTACCTCCAAAAAGTAATAAAACAACAACTAATATTACAATAATTTCAGTAGTTCCAAATCTTCCCATGATAAATAAAAATTATGCTTCCGCATCTTAAATTATTTAGCAAAGATATTAAAGAAAACGTGAAGACTTTCATTTTTTAACGATTTATTATTTATTGCCTTTCCAAAATCTGAAATTGTTATATTTGTAGATTAAGTTGCCCTTTTATGACTAAAAAAAGATTAAAAAGAAAAGCTTTTTTTGATATGATCAAAGCCAGACGTCGTTTGGTTATCATTAATGAAGAAACTTTTGAAGAACAGTTTTCTTTGAAATTGAGCATACTCAATGTGTTCATTTTAGGGAGTCTGGGTGCAATTTTTCTAATTTCTGTCACCAGTTACCTTATTGCTTTTACACCATTGCGCGAGTACATTCCCGGGTATTCTTCAACGCAATTGAAACAAGATGCCTTGTTACTAGGAATCAAAGCCGATTCATTGGAATTCAAGCTGAAGAAAAACGATGAATATATCAAATCAGTGAAAAAAGTACTGACTGGCGATCTGGAATATGCTAAAGTGAATAAAGATTCTATTTTAGCTTCAGATTATGTTGACCCTTCCGAGTATGAAATGGAAGCAAGTAAAGCAGAATTGGAACTTCGAAAACAAGTGCAGCAGGAAGCACAAAAAAGTAAATAATTCATCAGAATACATCCTCTAATAATTTATAGGAACATAATACGTATCGATAATGTCTGTTAAATCAATAATTGCCAAGCAATTTGCCAAATATATTTACCGAAAAACCCAGCGATGGGCAAATAATCCGGTAAAAACTCAAAGCAAGGTCTTTCAAAAATTAATCGCAGAAGCGAAGCAAACACAATTCGGTATAGATCACAATTTTGCGAACATCCAGTCTTTTGAAGATTTTGCAAAACAAGTTCCGGTAAGAGATTATGAACAATTGCGTTCTTATGTGGACAGAGTTGTTGCGGGTGAAGAAGATATTCTTTGGAAAGGGAAGCCCATTTATTTCGCCAAAACTTCAGGAACTACATCAGGTGCCAAATACATTCCGCTTACTAAGGAATCTATGCCATACCATATCGAAGCGGCACGAAATGCAATCTTAAGTTATGTCCACGAAACCGGAAAAGCTGATTTTGTTGATGGGAAGATGATTTTCCTGCAAGGAAGCCCGATTCTGGAAGAAAAAAACGGAATTAAACTCGGTCGTTTATCAGGAATTGTAGCGCATTTTGTACCTAAATATCTACAAAAAAACCGTATGCCTTCTTGGGAAACCAATTGTATTGAGGATTGGGAAACCAAAGTTACCGCTATTGTTGAAGAAACAATTCACGAGGATATGGCCGTGATTTCAGGTATTCCTTCCTGGGTACAAATGTATTTTGAGAAATTGGCAGCTAAAGCCAATAAACCTGTTGGAGAGATTTTCAAAAACTTCAATCTCTTTATTTATGGCGGAGTGAATTATGAACCCTACCGAGCTAAATTTGAAAGTTTGATAGGTAGAAAAGTTGACTCAATTGAGCTTTTTCCAGCTTCCGAAGGGTTTTTTGCTTATCAGGATTCCCAAAAAGAAAAAGGGATGCTGTTATTATTGAATTCAGGAATTTTCTATGAATTTATCAAAGCGGAAGAATTTTTCACCGAAAACCCTCGTCGTTATACCATTGGTGAAGTTGCATTAGGGGTTAATTATGTCATTATCATTTCGACCAATGCTGGACTTTGGGCTTACAATATTGGCGATACTGTTCAGTTTACAAGTTTGAAACCTTATCGGGTGATTGTTTCCGGACGTATCAAGCATTATATATCGGCATTTGGTGAACATGTCATTGGTAAAGAAGTGGAAGAGGCATTACAGCAGGCGATGGAAGGCACAGATGTGTGTGTAAGTGAATTTACCGTAGCACCGCAAATCAATCCGGATTCAGGATTACCTTATCATGAATGGCTGATCGAATTTGAAAATGAACCTAAAGATGTGGACAAATTTGCACTGAGAATCGATCAGGCTATGCGTGAGCAAAACGTGTATTATGATGATTTGATTACAGGGAATGTGTTACGAACTGTAGTAATTAAAAAGGTTTCCAAAAACGGATTCCAGGAATATATGAAATCCATAGGAAAACTCGGTGGCCAAAATAAATTACCAAGGTTATCTAATGACAGAAAAATCGCTGATTTTTTTAAGTAAAGAAACAATTCAATGATAAAAAAATACGTGTTGATGGTATTGTTCAGTTTTCTGAACGTAATTGCTTATGCTCAAATCAAAGGCAAGGTAATAGATGAAAACAATCAACCTATTCCTTATGTAAATATTTTGGTCGAAAATGAAAATATTGGAACAACTTCTGATCTTGACGGAAGTTTCTCATTAGGAATCAAAGAAGAAAAAATATTGATCTTTTCAATTCTCGGATACGAAAAACTGAAAATTAAATCGACTCAAACTGCTTTGGTTAAAATGGTTCCTTCAACGTATCAATTGGGTGAAATTGCGATTGTTAATAAGAAAGAAACCAAAGAAGTGGAAATAGGTAAAACTGAAAATGCGATTCGCCAGGCTTTTGAAAACGGACCTAGGTTTGACGCTAAATTTTTCCCTTTTTTAGCGAATTATAAGAAAACAAAATACATCAAAAAAGTAGCCATTTATACGGAAAGCAACATTGAAAAGGCTACAGTCAAAATTCATTTTTATCAAGTGGGTCAGGACGGACTTCCTGGCGAAGAACTTTTGGAAAAAGATTTTATCGCCACGGTAAAAAAAGGATCAAGAATGACAAAATTCGATCTTTCCAACTTAAACATGGTGTTTCCAAAGAATGGCTTGTTTGTTGCCATTGAAAGATTGTTTATTGAAAGTAATAAACTGGAAAAAACAGTTCCCACATCTGATCCTTCAAAAACCAAAACGCAGCGAATGTATTATCCTTTACCATTCTATAATTTTGTCGAAAATGAGTTTACTTACACCTTTTTAGGCGGAAAATGGTCAAAGGAATTCAAGAAAGACAGCAACGGATTGCCAGTGAAAACGAGAGTTTTTGAACCCGCAATCAATCTTATCCTTACGAACTAAAAATAAAATCGTACCTTTGCAGGTTAGAAAATATAAAATTTAATGAAAGAAATTAAAAACATTTCGCGCTCAAGAGCGCAAGAGTCTTCGGGAGCTATCGAAAGACTGTACATTACCATGAGACATTTA
>DATEDY010000313.1:0-5967 GCA_035281405.1 Flavobacterium sp. | reverse complement strand
ATTGTTCAATATTTAATTGGTAGTTTTGTTTTGGCATTCGCCATGGCAATTATTTTCGGAGTTGGAAGTTATTTAGTACTTTCGCTGTTCAAGAAATCAGAACGATAAATGCATCATTTTTTTATTAGAATTCACAATTGGGTACAGCAAAATAAGTCATTGTCTGTAGGTATCGCTTTTTGCATTTTGTTCACTTTTGGGTTTATAGCTTCTAAAATCAGATTTGAAGAAGATATTACCCGAATAATTCCTAAAAACGATAAAGCTGACATTACCGCAAAGGTTTTACAACAACTAAAATTCTCAGATAAAATTACGGTTATCATTGAAAAAGATAAAGAAGGTTCTGTTGATGATATGACAGCAATCGCAGATGTTTTTTTGGATAGTATTGCCTCTTGTAAAGATTATGTTCAGGATATTCAGGGTAAAATTGATGAAGAAAATATTCAGGAAACTTTTGACTATGTCTACAACAATCTACCATTGTTTCTTGACGATAAAAATTATCGAGAAATAGCTCAACGACTTAGTAAAGACAGTGTTTCAGCACAAGTTGATAAAAATTACAGAACGTTGATTTCGCCAACAGGAATCATTGCAAAAGACTTTATCGTAAATGACCCTTTAGGTATTTCCTTCATCGCATTGAAAAAATTACAGCAATTGAGTGTTGGTGATGATTTCATCTTGAAAGATGGTTACATAATCACTAAAGATGAATCCAAATTGCTGTTGTTTATTAATCCCAAATTAGGAGGAAGTGAAACGGAAAAAAACACACTGTTTGCTGAAAAGCTTTATCAGATAAAAGAACAAGTGAACCAACAGTTTGTATCAAAAGCTTCAGTAGATTATTTCGGATCGTCCTTGATTGCCGTGGCCAATGCCAAGCAGATTAAATCGGATATTATCACAACAATTCTGGTTTCATTAGGAACCTTAATGCTAATTCTTATTTTATTTTACAGAAGACTGATGATACCAGTCATCATATTCATACCTACACTTTTTGGAGTAGCATTTGCCATTGCCAGCCTAGTTTTTCTTAAAGGAACCATATCGGCAATTTCGTTAAGTGTTGGTGCTGTTTTATTAGGTGTAACTATTGATTATTCATTACATATTTTAACGCATTACAGGCACAATAGCGATGTTGAAAGTTTGTATAAAGATATCACGATGCCACTCATAATGAGTAGCACTACCACTGCTGTTGCATTTTTATGTTTACTATTTGTCAATTCTGAAGCGTTAAAAGATTTAGGTATTTTTGCTGCAATCAGTGTAATTGTTTCGGCAGTATTTTCCTTATTGATTATTCCGCATTTGTACCAACCTAAAACTGACACAATTCAAGAAAAAACATTCTTGGATAAAGCGGCTTCGTTTTCTTTTGAGAGAAATAAGTTTTTGATTATTTCCAGTGTGATTGTAATTGTGGTTGGTCTTTTTACCTTCAGTAAAGTGACATTCAATAATAATTTGTCGGATCTGAATTTTATTCCTAAAGAAATTAAAGCAGCTGAAGCTAAATTAGAAAGTACTTCCAATCTGACATCTAAGTCGATTTATCTGACTTCTTATGGAAACTCCATTGAAGAAGCATTGCAGCATAATGTTACTCTTTTTGAAAAACTCTCTGCAGAGAAAAAAAGCAAAGCGATTTTAAATTTCAGTTCAATTGGCGGAATTGTACTTTCTAAAGAAGGACAGCTTCAAAAAATTGCACAATGGAATGCTTTTTGGTCAAGCCAAAGAAAAGCCGATTTGAAAGCCAACTTAATTAATGAAGGAAATAAAATTGGATTCAAACCAGAAACTCATCAGCAGTTTTATAATTTATTGTCTAAGTCATTCCAACCAATTACTTTTTCGGACTATGCTAAATTAAAAGCACTTTTTCTTAACGAGTTTGTTACTCATAAAAATGGTTTTTATACCATCTTGTCTGTAGCGAAGGTTTCAAACGAACAAAGAGATGCTTTCGTGACAAAAATGGCAAAGGAAAAAGAGATTATTACTATTGACCGTCAGCAAATGAATGAAACCTTTTTAGGTAAACTTCGCGATGATTTTAATAGTCTTATTAATTATTCGTTTGTAGCTGTAGTACTAATTTTATTTGTGTTTTTTAAAAGAATAGAATTAGTAATCATAAGTACCATTCCAATTGCCATAACAGGAATTGTAACAGCAGGAATCATGTATGTTTTCAATATTCAGTTGAATATTTTTAGTCTGATTGTATGTACTTTGATTTTTGGGCATGGTGTTGATTTTAGTATTTTTATGACGAGCGCACTTCAAAAGGAATACACTACAGGTAAAAATGAAATGCCAACCTACAGAGCATCTATAATTTTAGCGGCGCTGACTACAATTTTAGCCATTGGAGCATTGATTTTTGCCAAGCATCCGGCTTTGAAATCGATTTCTTCAGTTTCACTGATTGGGGTTTTTGCAGCGTTAATTATTACGTTTGTATTCTATCCGGTTTTATTTAGGTTTTGTATTTTCAATAGAGCTAAAAAAGGAAATTCACCCGTAACGCTTGCTACTTTCTTGCATTCAGTGGTTTCTTTACTTTATTATAGTTTAGGAGGTATTTTACTTTCTACTGTTGGACGATTATTGGTTGCAATTTTTCCGGGTAAATCCGAAGCGAAAATGTTGATTTTTAGAAAAGTGATGGCTAAATTCGTTACTTCGGTTTTGTATTCTAATCCATTTGTGAAAAAACAAGTGGTTAATCCATATAATGAAACATTTTCTAAACCGGCAATTGTAATTGCCAATCATACTTCAGTGTTGGATACTTTGGCGCTGGGAATGGTTACGCACAAAATTGTTTATTTGGTAAATGATTGGGTTTATAAGTCGCCTATTTTTGGAAAAGCTGTAAGGGCAATGGGATATTATCCGGTTTCACAAGGCATTGAAGGCGGTGTTGAACACCTTCGTGAGAAAGTGGAACAAGGTTATTCACTGATGGTTTTTCCCGAAGGAACACGTTCGGAAGATAATGTTGTTAAACGCTTTCATAAAGGTGCATTTTTCTTGGCGCAGGAGTTTAATTTGGACGTATTGCCTATTTATATTCATGGAAATTCTGAAACAGCACCAAAGGGTGATTTCATGATTTATAATGAAAGTATTTCTGTTATAGTTGGAAAAAGAATTCTTGCACATGATAATGCGTTTGGAACTGAATATTCCGAAAGAACTAAAAAAATAAACAAGCATTATCGTCAGGAATTTGCTAAAATAAGAAGCGAATATGAAGACGAGAATTACTTCCGTCAGAAACTATTCTTAAGCTTTTTATATAAAGAATCGGATATTGTTAATGCTGTTAAATCAGACTTTGAGAAAAATAAAGGATTGTACTTTGAACTGAATCAGCAAATTGAAGATGACGGAAGAGTGCTTCATTTGGGTAATGATTATGGACAGATTGATTTTCTTTTAACTATTCAGCAGCCAAAGAGAAAAGTGCAGAGTTTTATTTTTGAAGGAGAAAATAGAGCGGTTGCAACTACAAATTACCTTACAAAGAAGAGAGAAATAAGATACGTGGATTCCGTTTCTGAAATTGATTCAAGATACAATACATTAGTGATTTCAAGCACACAAGAGCAGTTTGTTGAAGAATTGGAATTGTCTCCAAATCTGAAGAAAATTATATTGTTTGTAAATTTTGAATTCCAACAGTATTTTGAACAACTTGGATTTCAAATCGAAATGACTCATGATAAATTGATGGTTTTAACGAAGTAAGTTTGGAAAAAAAATACGACATAGTAATAATTGGTAGCGGACTAGGAGGCTTGGTTTCTGCAGTCATCATGGCTAAAGAAGGGAAGAGCGTGTGTGTGTTGGAGAAGAACAACCAATATGGGGGTAATCTACAGACTTTTGTTCGCGACAAAACTATTTTTGATACGGGAATACACTATATCGGCGGACTTGATAAAGGGCAAAACCTGCATAAGTATTTTTCTTATTTAGGGATTATGGATCAGCTTCGGCTGAAAAAAATGAACGAAAACGGATATGATTTTATCACTTTTGACGACGATAAAAATGAATATCCACATGCACAAGGTTACGATAACTTTGTCAAACAATTGAAAGTTTTTTTTCCGGATGAAGAAGTTACTCTTCAAAAGTATTGCGATAAAATTCAATATACCTGTGATTCTTTTCCGTTGTATAATCTTAGAAGCGGGAATGGCTATCAGGAAGAGATTTTAACCATTAATGCCAAAAACTTTTTTGATGAATTAACGGAGAACGAAAAATTGAAATCGGTTTTGGCTGGCTCTAATTTTTTATACGCTGGGATTGCCGATAAAACGCCTTTTTATGTACATGCACTTTCGGTAAATTCTTATATGCAAAGTTCGTGGCGATGTATAAATGGTGGTAGTCAAATTACGAAACAATTAATTAAACAAATCAGAAAATACGGCGGTGATGTTTTTAAACATAGTGAAGTAATTGATTTCGGATTTGAAAATAATAAGTTATCCTCTGCCAAAATCAAAAATGGAAAAGAGTATTTCGGAGATGTTTTTATATCCAACATTGAACCGAAAACGACACTGAAAATGATTGGAGAAGATAAACTCCGAAAATCATATTTTAAGCGTATACAGGAGTTGGATGTTTTGATTGCTCCATTCAGTATTTATGTAGTTTTTAAACCGGAATCATTTCCCTACATTAATCATAATTACTACCATTTTAAAGATTCAAACCGTATCTGGGAAGCGGATAAGTATACAGAAGAATCTTGGCCTGAAAGTTACATGGCTTCTATGAATGTTTCGGAAGAAAATCAACAATGGGCTGAAAGTTTAACTGGAATAACATACATGCGTTTTGATGAAGTTAAGCAGTGGGAAACAACTCATAATACGGTAGCAGAAAAAGAAGAAAGAGGAGAAGAATATGAAGCTTTTAAAAAGAGAAAAACCGAAGTCTTTTTAGATGAATTAGAAAAAAAATTCCCTAATATAAGGCAGCATATTAAGTCGGTTCATGCTTCAACTCCTTTGTCATACAGAGATTATATTGGAGGTCATAATGGTAATTTATATGGGTATATAAAGGATTCGAGTAATCCTATGAAGACTTTTATTTCTCCTAAGACTAAAATTGAAAACTTGTTTTTAACCGGACAAAGTATCAACATGCATGGTGTTCTGGGGGTAACTATTGGAGCTGTAGTTACTTGCTCTGAAATTCTGGGGAAAGATTATCTTATCAAGAAAATCAGAAGTGAAATTAGCGAGTAAATGATGAAAAAAAGGGTACAGATATTTTTCTCTTTAGGGATTTTATTTTCGTTGTTTTCCTGCGGAATTTCTAAATCATTGAAGCATCAACCAGAATTGGCTAAATTCAACCAAACTAAACCAATAGTCGTTAAGCATTCGGATACACTTTTCTCTTCGGGAGATAATTATTTGATAAAAAATAAACAACAGCTTTGGGAATTGTATGTTAAAGGCGATGGGCTTCAAATTGGTTTGCAATCTGGGGCATTATCGCAAAACCTGATTAGAAAACAAGAAGTGTTTTTTTTTTCAAAGGTAAACGATTTGGTTCCTTCAAGATTTAAACAAGGTATTCTGCGTCAATTCTTGAAATGGTACAATAGAAAGCTCTATCTGAATATCCCGGAAGAGTATAAAGCCGAAATTTACGGGATCTCTCAATATGCGTCTGATGATTTTGATTTTATTGCGCCTCCGTATTTGCGTAGCCTTTATCTGCATGGCGCACATGATATAGGTCATGCATTACAAGATTTGGCTTTGGTTGGCTGTTCATCGGCAGCAGTTTGGGGAGATAAAACAGAAGATGGAGAATTGTTGTTGGGAAGAAATTTTGACTTCTTTGTTGGTGATGAATTTGCTAAAGATAAAATAATTGCATTTGTAACACCTGATCAAGGCT
>DATEDY010000312.1:0-2184 GCA_035281405.1 Flavobacterium sp. | reverse complement strand
TCTTCCGGAATTAACTGCCTTAAACAATGTGGAAGAAGTAGAAGGTCATACACATAAAAACAATTTTTACCATACTTTGGAAGTAGTCGACAATATCTGTCCTAATACAGATGATGTATGGTTACGATGGAGTGCTTTATTGCATGATATTGGAAAAGCACCTACCAAACGTTACAACAAGAAACAAGGATGGACTTTCCACGGACATGAGTTTTTAGGTGGTAAAATGGCAAAGAAAATCTTTGAAAGACTACACATGCCTTTGAATCATAAGTTGAAATTCGTTCAGAAGATGGTCATGATGAGCTCACGCCCAATTGTTCTGTCTCAGGATATTGTTACAGATTCTGCTGTGCGCCGATTGGTTTTTGATGCTGGTGAAGATGTGGAAAACCTAATGATTCTTTGCGAAGCGGATATCACAACAAAAAACCCTAAAAAATTCCAAAAATACCATAATAACTTCAAAATTGTTCGTGAAAAGATTGTAGAAGTAGAAGAGCGCGATAAAGTTCGGGTATTCCAACCTCCAATCACCGGAGAGGAAATTATGGAACTGTTTAATCTTAAGCCGTCGCGTGAAATAGGTATGTTGAAAGAAGCTGTTAAAGAAGCGATTCTGGAAGGTGAAATTCCAAACGACTACCAAGCCGCTTATGATTTTGTTTTGGCCAAAGCCGAAAAGATGGGATTAAAGAAAGTGAATTGATATTTATCATATTCTTAAGATATAAAATATTTGATATTTGCTACTTTGCAAAGCTGAAACTATACAAACATGAATTTTAATAAAATCGCCAAAACAGCCTTAATCTTTGTATATGCCGTTATTATAGCCGGTGCATTGGTTCGTATGACCGGTTCCGGGATGGGATGCCCTGACTGGCCGAAATGTTTCGGATATTATATACCTCCTACAGACATCAAAGAACTGACATGGACTGAAAATCGTGTGTTCAAAAAAGGAATGGTGATCATCAAAGACGAGAAGTTATTAGTCGCAAAAGCCGATTGTCTTACGGGAAAAACATTCGATGCCTCACAATGGGAACCTTACACCAAACACGATTATGCGATTTTCAATCCAATGCATACTTGGGTAGAATACATAAATCGCCTGGTAGGTGCATTGGCCGGATTAGCTTGTTTTGCCATGGCCATTGCTTCTTTTCGAGAATGGAAAAAAGATAAAAAAATTACTTTACTCTCTTGGTTAGTGGTTTTCCTAATGGGATTCCAAGGCTGGTTGGGTGCTACAGTAGTATATTCAGTATTGAATCCAATCAAAATTACCATTCATATGGTCATGGCATTGGTTATCGTCGCTTTTATCCTGTACATTATTCATTTAGCCAATCCGAAGGAAAATAAAACGGTATTCAATACGATGTTCCGAAATATCCTTTGGATAACACTGTTAATGACACTGATCCAAGTTGTCTTGGGTACACAAGTACGTCAGTTTGTGGACGAACAGGTAAAATCAGGGGTTACCGATGCTACTTTATGGCTAAACCAACCGGAAGTGAGTTTTTATTTCCACCGAAGTTTTTCCATCGCAGTGGTTATTGCAAATCTGTTTCTATATCTGAAAAATAGAAAACTCAACTTGGGTTTCCATAAAATCAATTGGGTATTATTACTTCTTTTGTTGGAAACACTTTCAGGAATGCTAATGTATTATATGAACTTCCCATTTGGCAGTCAGGCCATTCATTTAGTATTGGCTTCTATCCTATTCGGAATTCAGTTTTATATGATATTAGAATGTAAAAAATTAAACCGTTAATGCATGAAAACTGTCATAAGTTCCTTTTTATTTGTTTGCATATTATTTTTTCAGAATACGATTTGGTCACAAAACACCTATGAGTTAGAAGGATATCGCTACAAAGAATTGGTAGTAAACACCGTATCTGTGAATGAACCATTGCCAATAATTATTGGTTTACATTGGATGCGTTCCAATCCTGATGAATTTATGATTTTCTTGAAAGACATCAAAAGTCCGACCCGAATTTTACTATTAGAAGGCAATTATCCTTTCAAAGAAGGTTTTTCATTTTACCCAACTGAACCTGAGAATTACTACAAAATGAATGCTGATGGAAAGCTGAAAGTACTTACAGAAGAAGGAAACAAATTGGCTAAATTCATCACATCCGCTACTAAAAAATATCCTTC
>DATEDY010000311.1:0-5164 GCA_035281405.1 Flavobacterium sp. | reverse complement strand
CTGAACATCCAAATGATTAATTCCTCCGTCCCACATAAAGGTTTTACTCCACGCTAAATTTTGTAAAGTCAAAGAGTTTCGGACACCTATTTTTCCATCAATTCCATGACTCAAATCATGATCGACATGAGTGAATCCCGTTGCTTGCAAATGACAACTCGAGCAGGATATAGTCCCATCTTTTGACAATAACGGATCATAAAACAATTGTCTTCCCAATTGAAAGCCTTCTTCCGTTAAAGGATTGTTTTTAAAGTCATAATGTGGCTTAGGCCAATTTTTAGGTATGTCGAAATATACCGGTGTAAAGGCTTTCCTGACAAATGCAAAGGAAATAAGAAGGAGGATTCCAACTACTATATATCGCGAAGCAAATTTCATTTGAATTGAAACGTTTTAGTGCTTTTATCTGCAATTTCCATTGCTTTTTTCCCGGGAATCATCACAGAATTGTCTTCCGAGAGCAATAAATTGTCAAATAAAACGGAAACATCCATAATTATTTCGAGTGAATTTGACTGAGGCGTTAGAACTATTTTACGTAACGCATAATTGGGCTTTAAATAACCGCCAACGTGAAAATGGAATGCATTTTTTCGTGTTTTACAACTGGAGCTGCTTCCTTCGATTTTCATATTGATGTAACCGCTTTGCCATGCCCAATACATTCCTTTTGCGGGATCCAAATCGCCTCCCAAAGCTCCGGAAACTGATGCTGTACTATCAACTCCAACAGAAAAAATCACCTTTGAAATAGTTTTAGTATTGTTTTTGCAGACAGGAATCGAAGTGGAACTCAAATCTTCCATGTCAACCAAATGATACTTCTTCTGACTGAAGCTGGTAGCATCATCAAAATACAACTGAATGTCGGATAAATAAAACTTTAACTGATGTAATTGAAGCGTATCTTTATTTTCTGAAATGTAGGTTTTGTTTAATACTAACGGATTTTCTTTCCATTGCAGTTTTAATGACAATACTATCGAATCTTTCTGTTCTTGAGCAATCGCTTGCAAAAAACTTAAAAGGAAAACTACGAGTATTAATAACTTATTTACCATGCTTCGGTCTTCTTGGATGTGAAAATATTTTGGCCAATTCGGTGGTTAATTCATCATATTTTTTCAATTGTTCTTGACGACACAGTTTTTTAATATCTAAAAAATGATTGTAATGCGTGGTTTCTATCTGACTTTGATAATCTGCTAACTGAATAACTAAGCTGTCATTACTCTTTATTGGTGTAACGTCTGCTTTTAAATGGGAATAGAGTTCGTTTTTCTTAGCTCGTATGGCATCATTGAGAAATTTGATTCTCTGCTGATGATCTTTAATTAATACTTCGTAGGCTTTTATCTGTTGTTCATCAAAACCTAACTTTTTAATCACAATTTCTCGGGGCATTATTTTGCCTTTATTAGAAAAAGGGGTTTCGCCCTTCGTAAAAATGTAACTGATAATTGCAATGTTAATCAATAACATGACGACAACTAATAGGTATAAAAATTTTAACTTATTCATATTTATTGGTATAACTGATTATCCTTGTCTATTTCCTGAGCCAAAACGGACATTTGATTTTCTTGTTTTACTTTGCTTACATTCAATAATAGGATGTTAATTGAAAAGAATACTAGAATTGATGCCGCAGCAAACCACATCGTTTTAAATGATACTACGGGATTTTCATTGATATTTTGTTGGATTTTTAAAAACAGCCCTTCATCAGGAGTGACTTTCTTCACATTATCACTGCTGTTTAAAACCATTTCTATCCATTTTTCTTGTTCCATAATTGTTTAGACGATTTTTATTATTATTTCTTGCGGTATTCGTTGAACTTTAATGCAAGTTTTTCTTTCAGACTACTTTTAGCTCTAAATATAAGGGATTCTACAGAGGAAATACTGAGTTGCATAATCTCTGAAATCTCCGGATTGCTCAATCCATCCAGTTTGGAAAGAATAAATGCGGTTTTTTGGTTTTCTGCTAATTCATTGATCACACGAAATAAAATTTCAGAATGTTCTTTGTGTTCCAATAAAACGCCCGGATGCTCAAAATTGGCAGTGTTGTCAATTTCTGTAGCATTATTACTCTTGGTACCAAAAACAAAGAAGTATTTCTTGCTGTTTTTCTGCTTGATGAAATCAAGACATCGGTTGATTGTGATTCTGTAAATCCAAGTTTTTAATGAGGATTGCTCTTTAAATTGATGCAGCGAATTATAAAGTTTTACAAATACATCTTGGGTGATTTCTTCCGCATCTTCTGAATTTTGAAGGTAATTCAAAGCAACATTGTATACTAATATTGAATATTGCTTGTAAATAGTATTGAAATCTTTATCGATTGTATTCATAACTGAAATAAAATTAGACTTTTTTCAATTGAAAAAGTTTAATCCAATTAAAAAAAATCAACTTGTTTAAAATCATAAAGTATTTCTATATTTGTTTTACCAAATTTTTTAAAATAAAACAGACAAATTAATATGAAGTTATTAGAAGGAAAAGTAGCAATTATTACTGGTGCCAGTAGAGGAATAGGTAGAGGAATCGCCGAAGTTTTTGCTAAAAACGGAGCTAATGTAGCTTTTACTTACAGTTCATCTGCTGAATCAGCAATGGCCTTAGAAAATGAATTAACCGCTTTAGGAATTAAAGCAAAAGGATACAAATCAAACGCTGCCGATTTCAATGAAGCACAAAAATTAGTTGACGATGTATTAGCAGAATTCGGAACTATTGACGTGCTAATCAATAACGCCGGAGTTACTAAAGACAACCTTTTAATGCGTATGTCAGAAGAAGATTTCGATGCAGTAATCGATATCAACCTGAAATCAGTGTTCAATATGACTAAAGCAGTACAAAAAACCATGTTGAAAAACCGCGCTGGTTCTATCATTAACATGAGTTCTGTTGTAGGTGTGAAAGGAAATGCTGGGCAGGCTAACTATGCAGCTTCTAAAGCAGGTATGATCGGTTTTACTAAATCAATCGCTTTGGAATTGGGTTCTCGTAACATCCGTTGCAATGCTATCGCTCCTGGTTTTATTGAAACTGAAATGACTGCAAAATTAAACGAAGATGTAGTACAAGGCTGGAGAGATTCTATTCCTTTGAAAAGAGGTGGTTCTCCGGAAGATATCGCAAATGCTTGTGTGTTCTTCGCTTCAGACATGAGTGCTTACGTAACAGGACAAGTATTAAATGTTGACGGCGGAATGTTAACATAATAAATTATTATCTTAGTTCAGATACAATTAAATATAAATGACTAAAAGCACTATCTTACTCCTTTTATTATCAGTAATCATAGCTGCTGGAATTGCATTTTTACAATATTTATACAAAGCCAAAAACCATTCTAAACTGAACTGGTTTTTGGCTTCTTTACGTTTTCTGTCAATCTTTTTAATTCTCTTGTTATTGATCAATCCCGTCATTTCAAGGAAAACATACGAAATCCAGAAAACTCCGCTTCCAATTATAATCGATAATTCAGAATCGATTTCTTTTTTAGGTCAGGAAAAAAAAGCAAAGGAAATTGCCGATGCTTTTAACAATAACTCCAAACTGAACGAAAAATACCAATTACAGTTGTTTTCTTTCGATGAAGACTTCAACACCGATAAACCTTTGGACTTTAAAGGGAAACGCTCCAATATTTATAAGGTATTCGAAAACCTGAAACAATTGTACCGCAATCAAAATCATCCGGTAGTGTTGTTAACCGACGGTAATCAAACACAAGGAAATGATTATGTCTTCAATATTCAACCGAATGCTACCGTTTTTCCGGTGGTTTTAGGTGATACAATTGAACACACCGACTTAAAAATCAATCAATTGAATGCTAACAAATACGCATTCCTGAAAAATAAATTCCCCGTTGAAGCTTTCTTGTATTACAACGGTAACAAATCCATAACGGCTACATTCAGTATTCAGCAAAATGGCAATACGGTTTTTAAACAGAATGTTTCTTTTTCTCCTAATAAAAAATCGCAGGAAATTTCGGTTTTATTAAATGCTGATAGAGTGGGAGTGCACACTTATAAAGCGGTAATATCTTCTTCTGAAAATGAAAAGAATAAATTCAATAATGTCAAAAACTTTGCTGTTGAAGTAATTGATCAACGCTCTGAAATTGCTTTGGTTTCAAGTATTGTACATCCTGATTTGGGTGCGATAAAACGTTCAGTTGAATCTAATGTTCAACGTAAAATAACTTTAGTTAAACCAAACGAAATCAAATCATTACAAAATTACAATGTATTAATATTGTATCAACCTAATTCTGATTTCAAATCTATTTTAGATCAGAATAGCCAATTGAAAATAAACACTTTTGTAATCACAGGTTTGAATACCGATTTCAATTTACTGAATCGCTCTCAAAATGATTTTGATTTCCGAATGGTAATGCAGAAAGAAGATTATTCAGCCGACTTTAAATCGGATTTCAATTCTTTTGCAACTGAAGATCTAGGATTCGAACAATTCCCACCACTGGAAAATCCATTCGGAACAATCAAACCAAAAGGAAATCTGAATACTTTACTGCAAGCACGAATCAGAAATGTTACCACAGATAATCCTTTACTAACGTTTACCGAAAATGGCGTCAACCGTAATGCTTATTTATTTGGTGAAAACATCTGGAAATGGCGCATGGAAAGTCATCTGAGAGATAAATCTTTTGAAAAATTTGATGTGTTTCTGGATAAAACAATTCAATTCCTTGCTTCAAATGCTAAAAAAAAGAATTTGGTTGTAACACACGAAAGTTTTTATAATTCAGGTGAAAATATCCTGATTTCAGCGCAATATTTTAATAAAAACTACGAATTCGACGAAAATGCGCAGCTAACCATCCAACTGAAAAACAAGAATACAAATACCTATAAAGTCTACGATTTTTCAAAAGGTAGCAACGATTTTCAAGTGGATTTCCAGGATTTGGATGCTGGAAATTATAGCTTTACTGTAAAAGAAAAAGCTTCAAACACACAATATGTCGGAGCTTTCCAAGTCTTGGATTTTGATGCAGAAAAGCAATTCGTCAATGCCGATATTAACCGACTTAAACAATTGGCTACCAATACAAAAGGACAAACCTATGCAACTTCTCAGGTGGATAACTTAATGCGCTA
>DATEDY010000310.1:0-5006 GCA_035281405.1 Flavobacterium sp. | reverse complement strand
AATATAAATGATATCTCGAGTTGTAATGTTTGGCATAATGGTAGTTATACCCATATTGAATTGTATTTTTCTAAAATCAACTCAAAGGCTTGGAAACTCGATATGGAAGAATTTATCACAGCTTTAAACGATTTCGAAAGCACACTTTAATAACGTACTTTTTATAATGGAGCAAGAGTAAGATTTACTTCTTCACAGTATACTATTTCATCTTATCCAAAGTGGGATATATGGCGTATATATGGCGTGTATATGCCGTATTTATAACGTGTATATGACGCATCTCTCTCTTCAATTCATAGGCACTGATTGATATTTAACTAATTACTCTTTAATGGTTACTTTACATTTTCAATCTATAACTCATAATTTATAATTCATAACTCATAATTCACAACTCATAATTCCTAAAATATGTATATTTGTAACCTTTCAAATAAAAGGGAATAATAAATAAACAAATCCACTAATATGTCTGACGATAAGAAAGTAATCTTTTCCATGTCGAGAGTAAGCAAGACTTATTCATCAACAAACAAACAAGTATTAAAGGATATCTATCTGAGTTTCTTCTACGGTGCTAAAATTGGTATCCTTGGTTTAAACGGTTCAGGTAAATCGTCCTTGTTAAAAATCATCGCCGGTGTTGATAAAAACTACCAAGGGGATGTAGTGTTCGCTCCGGGATACACTGTAGGGTATTTAGAGCAGGAACCACTATTGGATGACAATAAAACCGTTATCGAAATTGTTCGTGAAGGTGCTGCAGAGGCAGTAGCTTTATTGGAAGAATTCAATAAAATCAACGATCAGTTCGGTCTTCCGGAAGTATACGAAGATGCCGATAAAATGCAGAAGCTAATGGATCGTCAGGCAGAATTACAAGATAAAATCGATGCTTGTGGTGCTTGGGAATTGGATACCAAACTGGAAATCGCAATGGACGCTTTACGTTGTCCTGATGCCGATACGCCAATTAAGGTATTATCAGGTGGAGAACGCCGTCGTGTTGCTTTATGCCGCCTATTACTACAAGAGCCGGACGTATTGTTACTGGATGAGCCTACCAACCACTTGGATGCGGAATCAGTACACTGGTTAGAACAACATTTGCAACAATACAAAGGAACAATCATTGCCGTAACGCACGACCGTTATTTCTTAGATAATGTGGCCGGTTGGATTTTAGAGTTGGATAGAGGGGAAGGTATTCCTTGGAAAGGGAACTACTCGTCTTGGTTAGACCAAAAGTCGAAACGTATGGAGCAGGAAGAAAAAGTGGCTTCTAAACGACGCAAGACTTTGGAACGTGAGTTGGAATGGGTACGCCAAGGTGCGAAAGGCCGTCAAACAAAACAGAAAGCCCGTCTGCAAAACTACGACCGTTTATTAAATGAAGATCAGAAAGAATTGGACGAGAAATTAGAGATCTATATCCCTAATGGACCTCGCCTAGGTACAAATGTGATCAATGCACATAATGTAGCCAAAGCTTTCGGAGATAAATTATTATATGATAATCTTGAATTTACGTTGCCTCAGGCAGGTATCGTGGGTATCATCGGTCCGAACGGTGCCGGTAAAACGACCATTTTCAAAATGATCATGAATGAATTACAACCGGACAGTGGTGAATTCAGTACGGGTGATACAGTTAAGATTGCCTATGTGGATCAGTCTCACTCTAACATCGATCCTGAAAAATCCATCTGGGAGAACTTCTGTGACGGACAGGAATTGATTATGATGGGTGGCCGTCAAGTGAATTCAAGAGCCTACTTGTCTCGTTTCAACTTCGGTGGTAGCGATCAAAACAAAAAGGTAAGCACGCTTTCTGGTGGTGAACGTAACCGCTTGCACTTAGCCATGACATTGAAGGAAGAAGGTAACGTGCTATTACTGGATGAGCCTACGAATGATTTGGACATCAACACACTTCGTGCCTTAGAAGAAGGTTTGGAGAACTTCGCAGGTTGTGCCGTGGTTATTTCGCACGACCGCTGGTTCCTAGACCGTATTTGTACACATATTCTTGCTTTTGAAGGAGATTCACAAGTGTATTTCTTTGAAGGTGGATTCTCTGATTACGAGGAAAACCGCAAAAAGCGTATGGGGGATGTTGCTCCAACTCGAATCAAATACAGAAAATTGATCAGATAATTTTATTAAACTCCGCAATTTGCGGAGTTTTTTATTTGTATTTGTTTGGAAATTAGTACATTTAGCAGGAATTAATTACTTTAACGAGCAATCATTGTCCGAAAGAATGCTCAAGTAAAGAGTGTCCATGACTAAAACTATATCTTTTTATTTTTTATTGTTTTTACTTGTCTTGAATGGTGGTTATGCTCAAGACACGGTTCCGACTAAAAAAGAGATTCTGACTAAGATCACGAATGCAAGGAACGCATTGTCTGATTTGGATTGCGAGAAGTCATTACGAATCGCCGAAGAAGCTTTAAAAGATTCCTATACGCTTAATGACAATTTACTGATTGCCAAATCGTATAACGTGATTGGCTCTAATTTTCTTGAATTCTTAGATACCAAAAAAGCCAAAATCTATTACAACAAATCACTGCATTATGCCAACCTCGCCGATAATGATACCGTAAAGGATTGGGTATACAATAATTTAGGCGCATTGTACTCCTACTACGAAAAGGATTTTGAAAACGGAATCAAATACTATAGAAAGGGTTTGGTCTATACCGAGAAAACCAAGAATCCTATTCAAATTACCTACAATTCGTTAAACATCTCCGGCGCTTACTTTGCAGAAAATAGGTTCGAAGAAGGCTTGCCTTTCTTACAAAAAGCCGAACGAAACATGAAGTTTCATAAGGAAGTGGAAGCCAGAATTACCTATTATTCTCAGTTGGGATCTTATCTAAGTGCAAAAGGTAAAAATAAAGAAGCCGAGAGGAGTTTCCAAAAAGCGATCTCTTTCGGTGAACATGAAAAGACGGATTTACTGGATTCTTATTTGGCAGAGGTGTACAGCGATTTCTCATTGCATTATCTGAAGAATAAAAACTACGAACAGGCCTACCATTACCTGGATCTGAAAAATAAACTCAAAGAAGAAATCTATAATGCTGAACGCACCGAAAAGGTAAGAGATTATGAAAACAAACTCGAAATCGACGAATACAAAAGACAAATAGATTTTATAGAAGGGGAGAAGCTGCAAAAAGAGAAGAGTTTACATCAAACATGGATTATCATTATATTATGCTTGGTAAGTATTTCTATTCTGATAGCCTTTGCATACAATTTATTCCGAAATATTAAACTGCGAAAGAAGAATTACCTTGAGCTGGAAAAAGCCAACGAAGAACTGGAACTGGCTAAAAACAAAGCCGAAGAAGTAACGCAACTGAAATCACAGTTTGTAACAACTATCACTCATGAACTTCGAACTCCGCTGTATGGTGTTATCGGTATCACTGATATCATTTCGGAAGAATACCCGGAACTGAATAAAAGCAAGTACTTGAGTTCACTGAAGTTTTCGGCTAAATACCTATTGTCTTTAGTTAACGATATTCTGCAGATGAATAAAATAGCAGAGAAGAAGATCATCCTTGAAAATGTCGCTTTTGATTTGCGCCATGAATTGGATTCCATCAAAAATAGTCTGCAGGTTTTAGCACATAAAAATAATAACAAAATTATAGTGACCATCGATGCTTCGGTACCCAAATACATTCTTAGCGATAGGATTCGTCTGTCACAAATCTTCATGAACTTAATTAGCAATTCTTTGAAATTTACTGAGAATGGAGTGATTGACGTAGTAGTGACTACAATTCAAAAAGTGGAGGATTACTGCCAATTGCAATTTGAAGTAATTGATAATGGTATAGGTATTTCAAAAGAAGATCATGATAAGATTTTTGAAGAGTTTGTTCAGATAGAACGTAGGGAAGACGATTATCAGGGAACAGGTTTAGGCTTACCGATTGTTAAGAAGCTAGTGGAGCTTTTTGGAGGCGAAATCCTCTTGGAAAGCGAAGAAGATAAAGGTACCAAAATCTCTTTTGTATTGAACTTAGAATACAATGAAGAATTACAGCTTATTCCCGATGTTTTAGAAACAGTATACAATGTGAAAGGGGAAGACCTGAGAATCCTGTTAGTGGAAGACAATAAGATCAATCAGATTGTAACGGAAAGGATATTGAGTAATTTCGGATTTGAAACTATTACTGTTGAAAGCGGACAGGAAGCCATAGCGCAATTGACAACACAGGAGTTTGATATCGTATTGATGGATATCAATATGCCACAAATGAACGGTTTTGAAACTACCAGACTCATACGGAAAAAACAATTGGATATCCCGGTTATCGCTCTCACAGCTTTTGACAAGCAGGAGATTAACGATGATATCATCAATTCAGGAATGAACGGAGTGATGATTAAGCCTTTTGAACCGGCCGTACTACACAAAATGATCATGGAAATCATTAGCACTCACAAAAAAGAAAACCTTTCAACCAAGAGTAGCTGAAAGGTTTTCAATGCAATAAGCGTATGAAATTTATTGCATTTTTAGTACTGTAAATACAGAACGTCTGTTCAATTGATGCGCTTCTTCAGAGCAATCAATACCATCTTTACAGTCATTAACTAAATTGTACTCACCAAATCCTTCTGCCTTTTTAATACGTTTCGGATCAACTCCTCTGGATACTAAATACTCATGTGTGGAATTGGCTCTTCGGATACCGAGTGCTTCATTGTATTTGAAACTACCACGGCTGTCAGTGTGTGAACCGATTTCGATGGCCATTTGTGGATAAGTCATCAACATTAAATCGGCTACTTTGTTCAATTCGGTTTTGGCATCATTACGTATATTATGCTTGTCAAAATCGAAATAAATGTTTTCAATAACCACACCGGCAAGAACATCAACATCCGGAACGGGATCTAATTCGAAGTCAACCTGAACAAAGGTTTTACCTTTTGAGTTCCGGGTGTCTGCGATTTTCGATGGC
>DATEDY010000309.1:0-18246 GCA_035281405.1 Flavobacterium sp. | reverse complement strand
TAATTTTCAAGTGATTACAAATTTTTCAAAAATTGTTAAAAAACTCTAAATCATTTTTCGGGTTAAATAATCTCTAAGCATAATTGTTGCAGAAATTTCATCAATTAGCCCTTTATTTTGACGTTGTTTCTTTTTGAGTCCGCTGTCAATCATAGTTTGGAATGCCATTTTAGAAGTAAATCGCTCATCAACCCTCACAACAGGCATATCAGGGAATGTTTCTTTAAACTTAGAAACGAAAGCTTCGATTATGGGAGTGCTTTCTGAAGGTTGGCCATTCATTTGTTTTGGTTCTCCAATCAGAACTTTAAAAACATCTTCTTTTACAAAATAATCTTTAAGAAAAACCAACAGCGTTTCAGAAGGAATGGTAGTCAGTCCTGAAGCAATAATTTGCAGTTCATCGGTAACCGCTATCCCGGTTCTCTTAATTCCGTAATCAATAGCAAGAATTCTTGGCATATACTAATCTTTGTGCAAAGATAAGGCATTTGTTGATTGTGTTTCAAATAAATAAAACCCTCACTCAGGCCGAGTGAAGGTTTCATCAAAAAAAATCAATTTATTACTGCTTATTTTTCAATCACTATAAAATCAGATCTTCTGTTGACAAAATGATCTTCTTCTGAACATTTTACCCCGTTTTTACATTTATTTCGCAATCGTGTTTCCCCAAATCCGACAGCGCTTTCAATTCTATCAGCAGAAATTCCTTTAGACAAAATGTAGGTCTGTGTAGATTTAGCTCGGTTATCAGACAATTTTAAATTGTAAAGATCCTTTCCTCTTGAATCAGTATGCGATTCAATTCTAATTTTAACTTTAGGAAAATTAGTCATCACATAAACCACTTTATCTAGTTCCACAGCGGCTTGAGGCGTGATATCCCACTTATCATAGTTGAAGAAAATGGGATTGATGTCAATTTTTTCGTTTCCATTATCCTTCACTACATAATCGTCTAATTTTGCCAATTCGAAATCAACTGTCACAATTTCCCCGTCTTTATCCCCAATTTTAATTTCCTTTTCCTGAGTACTGAAATTAGGTTTAGAAGCCACTAACTTATAATTCCCGATACATGGCAGTAGAAATTCAAATTTCCCGTTAGCATCAGTAAAGTATTCGTATTTCAAATCCCCAAAAGAATCCAGTACTTTAATGGACACCTCATCAATAGCCAATTTTGATTTGGTATTGATTACCTTACCGGTAACTGTTTGATTGCATTCCGCTTCTTTTTTCGTGTAGTAATAGATGTCATCATCGCCTTTTCCTGTATCTCTATTGGATGAAAAGTAACCATATTTCCCTTTAGGATCCATAATGAAGGAAAAATCATCCTTATTGCTATTCACAGGTTCTCCGAGATTTTTAGGATTTGAAAAATCATTTCCGTTATGTTTGCTTTCAAAGATATCCAAGCCTCCAAAACCATAGTGACCTTCCGATGAAAAATAAAGTTTACCATCCGAATAAAACGGAAACATCTCCCTTCCAATCGTATTAATCTTTGGCCCGAGATTTCTTGGTGAATTCATCGTACCACCTGCAAAAACCTCAACAACATAAATATCGGTTTCGCCGTAACCTCCGGGCATATCAGACACAAAAAACAGCAACTTCCCGTCAGGGCTCAAAGCCGGATGTCCAACACTGTAATCCAAGCTGTTAAAAAACAGTTTTTCTCCTTTTGTTGCTTTGTCATTATCTATGCTTGCCTTAAGTATCTGAAAATTGTTCGTTCCTTTTTTATCATTTTTGAGTCGGTTCCCTTTCAAAGTATTCGTCGTATAATAAAACGTTTTCAGGTCGTTGGAAAAAGTAATGGTCGCATCGTGATACTTCGACGCAATTTCACTCAAGAAAGGCTGCTCGTTGAACAAACTTCCGTCAGCACTATTTCTGTCGGCCACATACATTGTCAGATAGGGTTGTTCGTTCCATGAATAAATTTTCTTATCTGTTGTACCTCCTTGTTTTGCCGAAGAATAAACCAATTTATTTCCATAGAAAGTTGCCCCAAAATCAGAGTTTGGACTGTTACTATTTAAATTTCTGATTTCAAATAACGGATTCTTTTTAGCGAGACTGTCCAGATGCCTTTGATTTTGTGTGAAATACTTAATCTGAGCATTGTCGCCTTTCTTACGAAGCGCTTCTTTCGTTACTGCATTAGCTTTATCATAATCTCTGACTCCTCTTAATGCTTGTGTATAGCGAAGCATATACAAATCAGGTAAACTTTGTCCTTGAATATCATATAATTTCTGGTACCATGCCAATGCTTTTCGCATATCGTTCAAATTGTAATACGTATCAGCAATATTTGTGATTGTTTCTGTTGAAAGATCAGAATTCTTCTCTACATAATCTTCATATAATTTTGAAGCTTCAACATATGACATTTCATTAAACATTTCGGTTGCTGTTTTCAGCTTCTGCTGTCCGTAAAATATACTGGTGAATAAAACCAAGCTAAGTGTTAATGCTTTTCTCATAGTATCATTGTTTAGAAAAATCTTGGCGATTTGATTGAAGTAGTTTTTTGAGGCAACTGAAAACGTAGAATAATTTCATGCGATCCGTCGTTGTATTTATTCAATCGGGTTACCGTATAATCAAAAGAATACCCCACAAAAATACCGTTAGAAACCTGAATTCCTGCCAAAGCACTTACAGAGTCATCCCATCGGTAAGAAGCACCAAGCGTCAGTTTTTCTTTCAGGAGAAAGTTTGCCGAAATATCAGTCGATAAAGGCGAACCACTAACTGCTTTAACCAAAGCCGACGGTTTAAATTTCACACTGTCAGACAAATCAAAAACATAACCTCCAATAAAATAAAAATGCAATTCATCTGAAACAACCGATTCTTGAATATCATCGTAATAATCACTCCGCAAAAAACTTGGGACAGACAACCCTACATACCATTTCTCAGAATACACATAAGCACCGGAACCCAAAAGTCCCATGAATTTATTTTTCACATTAGTGTTTAAGAGCACATCATCACTATCATAGAATCTCCCTTTAGACCAGTCGATATTCATCATTCTTACACCGGCTTTCATTCCCAGAGCCAGTTTAGCTGATTCGCTTAAATCAATGGTATACGAAATATTTCCTGCTAATGTTTGCTCACTGGACGGACCTAAATCATCACTGATAAAATTCAGACCTAATCCAATTTTTTTATTTTTCAAAGGTGAATGAATCCCTAATGTTCCTGTTTGAGGAGCACCTTCAATGTTGACCCATTGCTTCCTTAACAGTAAGTTTGCCTCAAAAAGCCCCACAGATCCTGTATATCCCGGGTTAACCATCATTGTATTGTACATGTATTGTGTATACTCCGGATTTTGCTGAGCTATGCTATTTTGTATGCAAAAGAACATGCATAAGAATAGAACATAATTTGCCTTTTTCATATTTTTTATCATGTTGTTAGGATTTTTAATTAATAAAAAAGAATTATGAGATAGCCAATGGCTATCTCATAATAAATAACCATCCGGATTTAGCCACGTTTAATACATCATCTCTAGTTTCAAAAATATAATAGTAGGTTCCGGCAGGTAATGTGCTTCCGCTAAATGTTCCACCTACGTTAGCAATACCTTTCCAATCATTTTTGTAACTCTGCGTACTAAATACTAAGTTTCCGTACCGGTTATAAACTTCTAATTTATTATTCGGATAATCTTCGGCACATTTAATATTGAAAAATTCATTCGAGCCATCTCCATTGGGAGTAAATTCATTAAATACTGTTAAACAGGCTGCACCTGGCGCCACACAATTCTCCACAACCAAATCAAACGTTGCTGAGCTGGAAGTATTACAAACCGCTGTATTAACGTAACTTACACTAACTGTATTTGCTCCTACTTGAGACCAATTAACAGTAACTGATGCGTCATTTTCGCCACCGCCACTCACAATTTGACCTCCTGAGCCAATTGTCCAGTTATAATTACTCATATTGACTTCTGTTGTATAAGTCACCGGTTCAAAAGCACAGGTATCGTCCGTATTATCATCGATAGATGCCGTTCCACCCGTATTGAAATCAACGGTTATCGCTAATCGCGTCATGCTTGAACATCCCGTAGACACATCAACGATACTGGCATAATAAACCATTCCATCCACTAAAAGTGTGGAAGAAGCAATCACGTTACCGCCTGTTGGTGCATCATACCAGACAACACCAGTTTCATTAACCTGAAGCGAAGCAACTGTTGGATTATTAGATGCACAGAAAACCTGTGTTGTATTATTAGTTGTTGGTGTTATTCCTGTATTAAGATTTGCAGCTACCGCCAAACGGGTAATACTTGAACAACCCGTAACAGGATCGGTAATACCAGCATAATACATCATACCATCAACCAAAAGTGTTGAAGAAGCCAGAACGTTACCACCGTTAGGCGAATCATACCAAATCACATTGGATTCATTCACTTGAAGTGAAGCCACTGTTGGCATACTTGACTGACAGAAATCCTGAGTTGCATCGTTTGTTGTAGGTGTTAAAACCGTATTAATATTGACTTCCACCATCAAACGTACAATTGTTGAGCAGCCAGTAACCGGATCAGTAATACCTCCATAGTAGAACATTCCGTCTATTAAAGGTGTTGAAGAAACCAATACATTTCCGCCGCTTGGTGCATCATACCAAATCACATTGGATTGGTTCACCTGAAGTGACGCTACAGTTGGTGCACTCGATTGACAAAAATCCTGAGTAGCATCATTTGTAGTTGGTGTTATTGCCGTGTTAAGATTTACTTCCACCACCAAACGGGTAGTACTTGAACATCCACTCACCGGATCAGTTATCCCTGCATAGTAGAACATCCCGTCTACTAAAAGTGTTGAAGAAGCCAATACATTTCCACCACTTGGCGCATCATACCAAATCACATTCGATTCGTTCACCTGAAGTGAAGCAACAGTTGGTGCGCTTGATTGGCAAAAATCCTGAGTAGCATCATTCGTTGTTGGTGTTACTACTGTATTTAAATCAACAGCTACAGCCAAAAGCGTTGTGCTTGAACATCCGCTCACAGGATCAGTGATACCTGCATAATACATCATACCATCGACTAAAAGTGTAGCCGGAGGAATAACATTTCCGCCTGTTGGCGCATCATACCAAATCACATTCGATTCGTTAACTTGAAGCGATGCTACGGTTGGATTACTTGCAGCACAAAATTCTTGCGTTGCATCATTCGTTGTTGGTGTCAATGCCGTATTCAGATTCGCTTCCACAGCCAAACGAGAAGTACTTGAACAGCCACTGATTGGATCTGTAATTCCTGCATAGTATATCATTCCATCCACTAAAAGTGTTGAAGATGCTAATACATTTCCGCCACTTGGTGCATCATACCAAATCACATTGGATTCGTTCACCTGAAGAGACGCTACCGTTGGATTTGCTGATTGACAAAAATCCTGAGTGGCATCGTTAGTAGTTGGTGCAAGGATTTCGGTAATCTGAACGGTAACTGCTTTTAATGTTCCTGGGGCATTCTGACAACTTACATCACTACTCATAGCGACATAATAAGTGTACGGATTTCCTGCCAAAGTCAAGCCTGAAATGGTTAATTGTCCGGATCCGTTTATAGTGTAAGTCACACCACTAATTGTACCATTGGTTATTGGTTGCGAGTGATCATTGGTAAAAAACCATGTAAATACAGGATTCGCTAAAGCTGATGTTGGCTGTAAAACCGCATTATTTCCCAAACAAATTTGCGCATTGTTCGAATTAATATCTCCCGCTACCGAATAAGGCAGAATAGTAAATGTAATGGAAGCTCTGTCGGATGGTGCTGATTGACAGAATTCGGTTGAGCTCACACCTACATAATAAGTATAGGTGCCTGGCAACAATCCTGTCAACTGAAGTGTATTGGAATTTTGTCCGGGAATCAAAATCTGATTTGTTCCGTCGAAACTATACCAGTAATAAACCGGATTAGTCACAGCAGGAATGCTATTCAACTGGGCAGTTAACAAAACATCACCACTGGCACTACAAAATGTAGTGTCGGTATTTGAGTTAACTAAAATACTTGAAATAGATCCGTTAGGTGATGAAGCTCTTACAGTCACGGTGATTTTAGTTCTCGCTAAAACCTCACATCCGCCTCTAATTGGTTGGACATAAAAAACATAAACACCAGCAGTCAAGTTTGAAGGCAACGTGTATGAATTTCCGTTAGCAATGATTGTTCCGCCAAATTCGGCATCATACCATCTGAAAGAAGTACAATTATCTCCCGCAACCGATACTGTGGCACCCTGACAAACTGCTATAGTTGTTCCCGTACCATCAACTACCATAATGGTTGCTTCACGTTTCACATAATTGACCCGAAGAAAATCTAAAACATTGACATTTCCTCCTAATCTTATTTTAATTCTATCATACGGAGGAGATTGTGTATTAGAAACAAAAATTACTTCCTCACTATTGATTATTTCTAGTATTGAACTTGAATTTCCTGCTACAAGCGGATCTCCCACAGGGGTATCACCCATATAACGTTGTACAGAGAAGCCCGTTAATGCTCCAGTATTGAGCACAGCTCCGGGTTTTGTTAATTTGATTTTTAAGATATCAGAAGGTACTGCAGGTGTTCTGAACTTTACTGTCAATTCTGAAGCAGATAAAACACCCACACCATTAAACATCGTCGCATAACTATTATCATCGTTATCAACCGAATTCCATGGGTTTTGGACATTATTTGAGCTTCCTAAAACGCCAACACCTAAATCAAAAGTCCCATAAAAAATATCTTCAACATCACCAAGTCTGCAAATTAAGGGATTCGCTTCTCTGGTATAATAAGCTTCATAAACTTTTGCATTTTGTACAACTCCAATTGTAGAACCCACAATGATTCTTACTCCGTCAAATGCTTTTGGTCCAGTAATATCAGAAGGAACAAAAGTGTATTCAAAACTATTTTCTCCCGGTAATAAATCAACTAAACTTCCGGATAGTGGCTGAATTGTGCCAATATTTTGAGGAACTCCTCCTCCATCTCTTTTGGTTGCTATTACTGATATTGCTCCAATTAATGCCATGCCGCCATACTGAGTACCTAATTTTATCGATACCGGAGTTCCTGCAGCAATTGTGGTGTTCCATTGTAAAGTTTGCCATGTTGTACCCACCCCTAAAGCACCTAGTCCACTGGATATAGTAGAGTAAGTTTGTGGATTTTGATCTATCGAATTCACATCATTAAACACCGTACCTGTTACAATTGAACCGGAACTTTGTGTTTCTGCATATACTCTTTCGGTAAATGTGACACAATTAGCCGGATTGTTTACAACTACGGTAACAACCTGGCTCACACTACAAACTCCATTACTGGCCACTGCTGTATAAGTATACACACCGGCTTGAGTAAATGGTCCAACAGTTGGCGAAGCTAATAATGTTCCGTTTGCATCATACCAACTCACTGTTGCATTAGAAGTTGCCTGTAATGTTACGCTGTCTCCCACGTTTACTACATAACTGTCCGGATTAACATCCAATTGAGGCAATGGGTTTACTGTTACAGCAACCGAAGCTTCGGTTGAAGCACAAGGCATTCCAACTACGACAGCTTGAATATAATAAGTTCCGCTTACCTGAATGTTGTCAACCTGATCCAAAGGAATGGTGTTATGATTGCTGTCTAAGAAGATATAGGTAGTAGCACCGGAGGCATCAAAATTTAATATTGCATCTCTCAAGTTAACCACTCCGCAACCTGTTAATGTTGCGGCTACATCTAAATCCACCTGATCCGGAAAAACAACCTCTACAGGTAATAATGTTCCAACGGCATTTTCACAAGTGCCATTTACCTCTAAAGCAAGATAATAGGTTCGAGGTGTATTGGAAGCACTCAATCCTGTGATGGTAAGCGAACCTGTAACGGCATCTTTAGTATAAGAAATACCGGCATGACCTGAATATCCGGTAGTTATTTCTTCTGTTTTATTTTGATCTGTGTAATAATTAAATGCACTGTTAACCACAACTGTTGTTGGTGTCAATACAGCCACTCCTAAACAGGAAGCAGTAACAGGACTTGTAATAGTAATATCTCCGGCAACTGGCATTGCGGTAAAAGTTACCGTAACAGCTGTTCTTGATGATATAGTTGGACATCCTATTTTTCTGGCAGCTACATAATAAGTTGTTGTGGCATTCAAAACCGGTGTAGTAAAACCAACATTATAAGCAGTAGTTGCTATAGGAGTTGAACTAGTAGGAGAATCATACCAAAGCAATTCATTTTCACTATCGGTTTCAGCCACAAGTGTTACCGATTGTGGTCCGCAAATGGATACGTTTTGTGAAGCCAATGCTATGGTAGGAGCACCTGGTGATTTGTACACATCATATAAACGTAGTCCTCTGGCTAAATTCAACTGAACCAATCCTGACAATGTAACTTTTATTCTATCGAAAGACTGTCCCGGAGCAACGGGTATTGTCGCTTTTTGGCCGGCACTTAACAAGCCTAACAAATCCAAATCAAGCTGTGTACTTACATCATACGTATCTACTAAAGTAGTACCATTAAAAGCTTCTATTTTTAATCCGTCTGCCAATCCTAAATTTAAGATGGCGGGATTATCAAGTTGCATGGTTACATGGTATTGATCTGTAGGTTTTGAAAGTGCACTAAAGTATACTGTTTGACTTATCGTTCCGGCAACAGAAAGTACTCCTAAACTGATGTGTGAATAACTGTTAACATCTGCGTCAATGGCTCTTTCCGGATGATCAACTTCTGCAGAACCCAATCCTAATAAATCAACGGTTCCTCCAGTTCCATCATAAGAAGTAGCAAATGCAGTATCACAATTATCTTGTCCATCAGTATAAAAAGCATAATACACCCTCATACTATTAAAAGTTCCCAATAGTACTGCATCTGTATTATCTGTTATTTCAATTCGGTTATAAGGCACGTTGGGCGTTATGGCAAAATAGAAATTCCCACTTGCATCTCTGATAAGTCTACCCGATTCATTTGAAAAGTTATTTTCGCTTGAAAAACTGCTAACAACAGTGGTGTTGTTCTTTGCACTGACTGTGAAATAATGATTCCCAAGAACAACTGTTCCCAGTAAATCAGCCAATTCACTACCTAAATTACCCCCTATCAAGGAATTTAACACATCTTGATCAAAATCAATCCTAACAAAGGTTGTTTTCCCTGCAGGAACCGTTGTCGGAAATTCCAACTCAATTTTTCCGCTGTAAGCCCCTATTCCAATTGCTATACCTCCATAAGACTGCAATGTCGTAAACGAATTGTCATACAGTGTGGCATTTGTTGGATTAGTCGCATGATCAGAAGAAACTAACGAATTTGCGTTAATAAAATTAACTTGCGCTTTCATTTCTGTTTGTGGAAATAAAAATAGAAATACAGAAACACAGAAAGCGAGGATTGTGTTATCCCAAACGGTAAATTTCCAATTCATAAGCAATAATTTAAATGTTCTACTTTGATTTATAATGCAAAAATTTGTAATGCTTTTTCTCAAAAAGTTTTTGACATTCATAAAGTATGATTGAGGCACAAAAAACCCGTAGTTCAAAAAAGTAACAACAGATAAACACTGCTGTCTTTTGAACATGCATACTATATTTCAATTATTCTTAGTGGGGATCTAGAATAGTAACTTAAAATTCTAATTTTAAAGTTTTAACTCCTAGCTGAAATAATTTCCTTGGGACTATGTATTGTTTTTGGTATTCTTTATAATTCAATATTTCATTTCTCAATTCGTTCATTTAAAAAAACTTTTAAATGTGATTTCTAAAATGAAATATCTACTTTTAAAATTAAATAAAAATTATAGAGAAAAGCCAAACATTGTGATAAACACGATGAAAAGAAGAAAAATCTCGTTGAAATTAACATTTGTTCATCTTTTCCCATCTCAAAATCAAAAATCAAAATCAAAAAAATACGTATAAATACTTAGTTAACAAGTGTTTAAAAAACACTTCCCAAAAAAAAAACATTAAACAATTCTAACCTCTAAAATGGGCTTATTAAATTACCAGAATACTTAAACTCATTCTGTTTCAAAAAATAAAAAGAGAAGAAAAATCCACACATTCTATTAGTAATTAAGAAATTAGCTGTGTTAAAGTCTTACTATTGTTAGTTTGCATAATTATTTTTTCGTTAAATTAGTAATACTATTCTTATAACGTTGTTAATAAGAAAAATACTGTCTGACAAATGTAATATTCATATTCATGGAGAAGTATAATTCAAAATACAGGTTTAAACTTTCAAATGTTTTCATACTACTCTTTGTTATTGTATTTTCTTGCGCTTCATTAATAATTTTAAATAGCTACACCATCAAGATCTTATCCGCAAGCAGAGCTTATGTGAATGGTGAATCACATTATTCAAAAGCACAAAAAGATGCTGTCCGCCATCTCATCACTTACCTATATACACATGACAAAAAGCATTGGGATTTATATATACAGGAAATGAAAGTACCACAAGGCGATGGTGCTGCAAGAATAGGCTTGCTCAACAACGCTTCTACAGACGAAATCAAAAAAGCGTTCACCGAAGGAAGAAACAGTCAAAAAGACTTGGATAATCTTATCTGGTTGTTCAAAAACTTCAAATCGGTACCTTTTATGGCGAAAGCAATTGACGAATGGAGACAAGGTGATGAATTGATTAATCAACTCTCCAATATCGGAAACAAAGTACATCAAAAAATAGCAATCTACGATTTAGAGAATAAAGAAAGACAGAACATGTTGATGGAAATCAGCGACATTAGCGAAAAACTAACCGTTAATGAACGTAATTTCTCCAATACCTTAGGCGAAGGAACCCATAAAATCAAAAACTACCTGATACTGACCAATATCTTTTTTACGCTATTAATCATTAGTGCTGTCAGCATTTACTACCATAAAATGCTCAAAAGAATAACACAGTACAACAAAGAAATCGAGATAAACAACCAAAATCTTACCATTGTCAATAAAGAACTGGATAAATTTGTATACAGTGCTTCCCACGATTTAAGATCACCCATTACATCTCTAAAAGGATTAATTGAAATAGCCAAAGACGAAGACAATCTGGACGAAATCAGAAACTACCTGAATCTGATGAACCAAAGTCTTACAAGACAAGATCAGTTCATCTGTGACATAATAGACTATTCCAGAAACAAGCGCTTGGAATCGCGAAAAGAAGAAATCAATCTCAATGACGCCATTGAAGAAGTACTGTCGCAACACAAACACATCAAAGATGCAAATGGTATAGAAATCCACAAAGACTTATCCATAAAACACGTACATATCGATCCCCTGCGTATCAAAATTATTTTAAATAATCTTGTATCGAATGCAATAAAATATTCTGACAAAGAGAAAAATTTCAAGTACATACAAATTAAAACTTCAAGTCTCAACAAATTGCTTAAAATAGAAATTCAGGATAATGGAATTGGAATAAAAGAAGAGTTTCAGGATAAGATTTTTGATATGTTTTTTGTAACCAATACCAATTTAGGCTCAGGTCTCGGATTATACATCACCAAAGAAGCCGTTGAAAACCTCAACGGAAACATAGCCGTTCATTCAGCCATAAACATAGGAACCACCTTCACCGTAACAATCCCTTTGCTTTATGAAATGTAACTATACCTTTTTACTAATTGAGGACAATGCTATAGATCAACTGGTAACAAAACAGTTGCTTCGCAAAATAATAGGTGCTGAAACCATCAACACAGTAGATAATGGAAAAGACGCATTGCAATGGATTACCAATAACAAAGAAAAACTGGACAATTACCTAATCATTCTTTTAGACATTAATATGCCCGTAATGAATGGTTTTCAGTTTCTTGCAGAATATGAAGATTTGCCGGACCATGTCAAAAAACAAACTTTAATTTTCATGCTTTCCTCAACATTAAACAATGAGGATTTAGACAAAATAAACAAGAACAATTGTGTCAAGTCATTGCTAAGCAAACCTTTATCCATACAAAAATTGATGCAATTTCTCTAAAATGGAAAAACACTGCTCATAACTCAAAAAGCTCCATGAATTCATTATATGGAGTAAACTACTCTCCCAAATAGATAAAAACATTGGTTACCAAATGCTTTGGTGTTGCATTTATTGACTGTCCCGCTCCCCCTGAAGGAACAGTTACTGTATGAGAGTGATTTCCATTAGCTACCGTGGTATAAAGTGTCGTGGGCCAAATATCATCTGTTCCCACTGTTTCACTGATAAGGGGTACCAAAGGAAGTACATTAGTAGCCAATCCCAGTGTTTTAGCATTGTTATGAGAATCCATAAAAGAATGCGAATGACTTCCGTTAGATGCTGTTGTTGTGTTATAACTAACATTTGGCAAATCGGCCTGACTTAAAGTAATCATATTGCTTCCTCCGGTTGTCTGCATCGCTTCCGAACCATTCGTAGTTTTAATAAACCGATCGGCAATGTTGGGCAATGTTACACCAATTCCTATACCTGTAGCATTATTTTGAGCTACAGCGGGAAGTGTGGTTTTATTTCTTCCATTTAATAAATACCAACCCTTATGATCTGCCGTTTCCAACGAATGCTTTATATCACCCACCGCAATAGTATTAGGCCCCATTTGATTCCATTGTACTCCGTCATTATAATACAATCCTTCGTATACTGAAATTGGTGTATGTACTATTGATGTAAACATATTGTAAACGATCATACCTTCGACATGTGCTGATAAAGGCGATGCATCATCTGTCGTCACCAATAAAAGCCTAGGCAGTAACAACCCTTTATCTGTACTGTAAATATCCAGTATCGCTTCTGGATTTGGTGACGTTGTATTGATTCCTACACTTTGGGATTGTACCGATGCCGTAAAAAACAAGTAAAAAATGCATCTTAAAATAATTGGATTAACTGTAATTGCCTTGTTCATGTGTTGTGGTATTATGTTATTGTTACAGTTTACATTTTCTTTATTTTCCTAAGTAGACAAATGTATTGGTCACTATATGGGAAGCTATTGGCAGTGTTGCGGCACTACCTCCGGTACTTACTGTAGCTGTATGCGTATGACTTCCATCGGTAGTTGATACACCGGGATCAACAGAAACCGTAGGGGATCCAACATCATTATTCATGATATTAAGAACAACGCCACTTAAAATACCCAGCAATCCGGTTACAAGATTCAGGTTTTCTGTAACACCATGGTATTTATCTTCATAACCGTGTGTATGACTACCTGCGGTATCAGCCGTTCCGGTAAAAGTCACATTGGGTAAATTGGCCTGCGTTAAGTTTCTAGTATTAGTACCTCCAGATGCTGCCATTGCCTCTATACCTGATTTGCCTTTTAAGAAACTATCGGAAGCATTGGGTAGATTGACTGCAAAACCGGTCAATGAGGCGTTAGCGGAAGCATTAGCTGGCAAGGAGGCAATACTTCTGCCATCCATTAAATACCAACCGTTATGATCTTCTGTAAGAATGCTTTGTTTGATATCGCCAATGGCTGTAGTCAAAGGTTCCAAACGAATCCATTGGCTTCCGTCATTATAGTAAAATCCGGGCGATACCGAAGTATCTCCTGAACCCGAAACGGCAGTATTATACACCATCATACCAGCTACATGACAAGATAATGGAGAAAACGCTGTAGTACTTTGCAACGGAATTCTTGAAATCAACACACCGCTATTACTGCTGAATACATCCAAAACAGCGTTACCGCTTGGAGTGGATGTTCCTATACCCACTTGCGTAAAAGCATATTGTGATAGCAATAAAATCAATAATCGTGTAATTTTTCTAATCATACTCTTCCTTATTAAGTAATCAGTTGCCTAAATAGATAAAAATATTGGTAGCAATGTATTGGGGTTCGTTGTTCACCGGTGTGCCCGATCCTCCTGAATTAAAACTTACGGTATGGGTATGATCACCATCAGGGTCAGTAGTTCTGTTCATTGTTGTGGTACCGTCTCTTGCAACAGCTTCGGTAACAAACACCGTTAAAGCATTAGTAGACAAAAGGCCAATATTTTCATCACCTGCGAAACAGTCAACATTATGGGAATGTGCTCCCAGTGTATTGGTCGTTCCGGTAAAATTGACATTCGGCAGGTTACTTTGCGCAATCGTAAAAGTGGTACTGCCTCCAGATGCGCCTATGGTTTCACTTCCTGTTTTTCCTTTCAGAAAAGTATCGGCTCCATTGGGTAAGTTAGTGGCATATCCTAAAGCAATTGCTCTTGACTGGGCGTTAGCTGACAATGTAGTAACCGCTCTTCCGTCAAGCAAAAACCACCCATTATGATCCGTAGTAGAAAAACTGTGTTTCAAATCTCCGGTTTTAACGGTATTGGGATTAAAACGTACCCAACTTTTACCGTCATTGAAATACAACCCAGGATACACCATAGAAGCTCCGCTTCCGCTTTGCGCTATATTAAAAACGATAATTCCCTGTGTATGTGAAGACAACGGTGATGATGCATTGGTGTTCAGCAACGATACCCTTGGCAATAAAATGCCTTTATTAGTTGTTACCACTTCCAGCATGGCATTGCTATTAGGAGTAATTGTTCCAATTCCAACCTGTGCTGTCATATTACAGTAAAAAAGAAGAAGGAGTAGTAATTTCCGCATAAGCAATAGTATGGTATAAGTTACTAATTTCAAGACCGTTATAACGGATTCACAATGCTTTCACTTAATAAAAGCTAATCTCAAATTTCAACTATAATTTGAATAAACAGAATGGTTTTAGCGACTTTCTCTTCTGAATTTACCGAAATTGAAAAACTAAAATTCCTCCTTTTCAAAAGGTCAAAATTGGGAGACTATCCCATTATCAGTCAGTTTATAAAGCGCAAACACAGTTTCCTTTCTAAACGGCCTATACGTAAATTTAAGCTAAAAAGTTTTACGTTGAATTGTAGGAATTTTACACCACTAACCAATTGGTTTTACTGGCAATGAGAACGCTTTTACGATCACATAACTTTTTATAGCCAATAGCTTAACTATATTTTCAATCGCAACAACTAAAATAACTGACTGACCAACAAGAATAGGCCTGTCCAATTCATTTTTATCCTACGCTATGAATATTTATGACAATTAGCCAATTACAATAACACACAATAGACCTATGATTACCAAATAAAAAAAATAAAAATAATTTGAATAATCGTCTTAAGTGTTTGAACAGAAAATCCCGAAAGGATTATTTATTCGCCGGAACGGACTTTAAACTGCAGTTGCCCAATTTCATGATACTGGGAACTGTTAGCGCCATAAACACTTTTAACATACTGCTTTACTTCCTTAACGGTGTGTAGAAGTCCGTTTTGAAGATTATAGAGTAAATGATTGCGCTCCTGTAAGGCTTCACTGTAAAGAGTGTAACTATGTGCCAGTTCAGCATTACTCGTTTGTAGGCAATTGAGTTTGGCCTGTAATGTACTTAACTTCAATTCCTCTTCGTTGGGATGGTATACCGGATTGTTTTCCAATATGGCAATCAATGAGGCAAAATGTTCCATTTTATGGTCATAGGATTGTTGTGACGTACATACTTCTCCGGTCGTATGGGTTGGAATTCCTTTGAGCTGAACTCCCTGAATCCTTTTGTTGATTGCTTTGGCTTCTTCGAGTATTTCTTTTTCAACTCCTGAAGCAGCGAAAGCATTAATAATTTTAGTCGCAAAAGGCTTGATATCCTCAAATACCTTTCTACGGTTATTAGTCTGAAGATGAAAATTTTCCCGTTGCACTTGAACCTGATGCAGCACCTCAAAAGCCGATTGCTCCAATAATTGCAACTGGTCTATTTTCAATCGGTTATTGGACGGATTATAGATAGCTCCCAGACTTTGACAGAAAGTAATCAGAAGCTGAAAGTTATAAGCATTCTTCGCATGACCCGTTTCGGGAATACTGATACTGTGTTTTTGTTGTTCAATTTCAAAATCAGAAGTAGTGTTCATCCTTATAATCTTGTGGTGTTTTCCCAAATGTATAAAAAATACTATTTGTAAGGAAAATCCTTTTATAAATATTTTGTGGAGAAAAACCAAAACCGAAAATTAGAAAGGATCATTTATTAATAATACAAATCCGCATAAAAAAGAACTGCAATTTAAACCATTGATAAGTCTGTTCATATCTGAAATTTAACAGCTAATGTTTTTCTTCAACAGTAAGATTTTATTTACTAAATTCGCCGTATCATCAATCATCGCTGTACGCCTAGCGCTAGTACAGCCAATAAATCATACTACATAATGAAACGTATTCTACTGAAACTTTCAAAATGGTCTATGCTATTAGGCCTATCTTATTTTGTAATCACAACTTTAATCTTTGGCCATTCCGACGTAGATTCTGAAAAAGGAATTTACAATTTCTATTGGTCCGGATTAAATGGCTTGTGGAGGGAAGACAAATCCTTCGGCTTTAAAATGGACGAACCCGTAACAACGCTACTTGACGGTGCTGACGGACCTTACGTATTTGGAAATAACGTGTACAACATCACTGAAAACAACCAATTACAACAACAAAATCTCAACAGTAATAAAACCATTACGGTAAAAACAACCTGTGCAGCATTGCCTTCTTTTACTGTGGCACTTAAAGCCAATCATTCTGTCGAAAATTACCAATACGCAATGCCTTCGAAACTGGTGGCGATTTCTGATATAGAAGGCAATTTCAATGGCTTCTACAGCTTCTTGTTGGCCAATAAGGTTATGGATAAGAAAGCGAATTGGATTTTCGGCAATGGTCATCTGGTATTAAATGGTGATTTTTTTGATCGTGGTGAACAGGTTCCCCAAGTATTATGGCTAATCTATCATTTAGAAAATCAAGCAGAAAAACAGGGCGGAAAAGTACATTACATCATCGGCAATCATGAAGTCATGAATATGTATGGCAATGCCTCTTACAACGCTTTCAAATACATGGAAGCAGCAAAACTAATCAGCAAGCAACCGCATTGGAATGTGGCAATCAAACACTTGTATTCTGATCAATCGGAATTAGGGAAATGGATGAGAAGCAAAAATATCATTGAAAAAATTGGCGGTACTGTTTTTGTACACGGAGGATTGAACAAATTGCATCTCGACGGACATTATTCAATCAAAGAATTGAATACCATTGCCAGAAAATATTTTGGAACAGAACCTACTGAAGCTATTCAGGATAAAAGAGCCCTACCGGTACTCAGTTCAACCAATAGTCCGTATTGGGACCGAAGACTGAATTACAACTGGAAAATTAAACTGATGTACATGTTTAATGCTGTGGCTGTTGAAGAAACTACACAGGAAGATCTGGACAGCATCATTGATTATTATCAGGCTTCACGCATAGTTATTGGTCACTCCATTGCCGATGACATCACTACAGGATACAATAACAAAGTAATCCGGATTGATATCAAGCACAATGACACCATGCATTCCGGAGGAACGAAAGGGTTATTGATTGAAGACAATCTTTGTTATAAAATTGATGACTTAGGAGAGAAAACGAAACTGTAAAAAGAAGTGTTGATACCGGCTCCGCAATCTTGATCATTATCGGGATTGCGGAGCTTTTTTTTTCAAAAAATAGTACCTTTATCTGAAACAAATCGTCACGCTAATCGCTACTTCAATAAGCTGTAGTCAAATTAGCATCATCAATTGACACTTTGTAAACAATCAGAATAACAAGCTCTAATCATGAGAAAAGTAATCGCAGCAATCAATATGACTCTTGACGGTTATTGTGACCATACCGCCATAAATCCCGATGAGGAAATACATCAGCATTACACCGACTTGTTGAATACCGCCGGTGTTATTTTATACGGACGGATAACGTACCAACTCATGCAATTCTGGCAAACACTGATCGAAAACCCTTCGGGTGAAAAATCTATGGACGACTTTGCCATAGCAATCGATAAAGTACCGAAAATTATCTTTTCACATACGCTGGAAAATACAGGCTGGAGCAGCGCCGAATTAGCCAACCAATCAATAAAAGAAACAGTCTTAACGCTCAAACAACAATCAGGGAAAGATGTATTTGTCGGAAGCCGAAGTCTAATCCTACAGCTAATGCAACTTAATCTGATCGATGAATAC